>CAYGWT010000151.1:0-10861 GCA_964353625.1 uncultured Candidatus Bathyarchaeia archaeon
CGCGAGCTCCGCATCTCGCCCAAAGCCGCAACAGAAATCTGCTGCGCAATTAGAGGCATGCGACTGGATGATGCGAAGCGGCTCCTCGAAGATGTCGTCTCCAAGAAACGACCGATCGCGTATCGACGCTACAAGACAGAAGTACCTCACAAGAGCCAAGAACGGTGGCATGCAGGCCGATATCCAGCCAAAGCTGCCACCAAGATCCGCGAACTGCTGGAGGAACTGCAATCGAACGCCGAATACAAAGGCCTGGACGTTGACAGGCTCAGGATAATTCACGCAGCAAGTCAACGAGGAATGAAGACGAGAAACTATATCGGGCGCGCCTTTGGCAGATCAAGCCCATACTTCAACACTCTCACCCATATCGAATTGATCGGATACGAGGCACAAGCGGGATGTCAGTCAGCAAGTACTTTGTACGTGACAATATGAAAAAGGCCGAGATTGACTCCTACCTAGCCGGTGAGCTCAAGAAAGCCGGCTATAGCAAAATGGAGATGACCAAGACCCCGCTCGGAACAAGAGTTGTTATCTACGCTGCGAAGCCGGGCATGGTGATAGGAAGACGCGGTCAGAGCATTCGTGATCTTACACAGGTCTTTGAACAGACATTTGGAATGGAGAACCCACAGGTATCCGTCGCGGCCATTGAAGTCCCCGACCTGGATCCTATGGTTGTTGCTTCTCAAATCGCCTCCGCCTTGCAGCGCGGCATCCACTTCAGGAGAGCCGCCTACTGGGCACTTCAAAGAGCCATGGGCGCAGGAGCGCTCGGAGTTGAAGTTGCAATCCGTGGAAAACTGACCACCGAGCGCGCCAGATATGAGAGATTCAAGGACGGTTACCTCCCAAGCGTCGGGGACCCCGTGCTCAAGCAAGTCAAGAGGGCAGTGGTTGATATCCAGTTGAAGCAGGGACTATTTGGCATAGCCGTGCGAATCCTTCCCCCAGGCGCACGGTTCCCAGACAAGCCTGAGCTGAGAACTCCGGGCGAGCAGGTACCCGAACCGCCAAAGGAAACAGCGGCCGAAAGCGAAGAAGAGAGCAAGGAGACGGAGAAAGATGCCGATACTGCGAAAGCGTGAGAGGGCTCAGCTTCTGCCAGATGAGAGGCATAAGAAGCTTAGGGAGCTCAGAACCGAGCTGGCCAAGATGCGCACCCTAGTCGAATCTGGGGGCCGAATCGATAACCCAGCACGGATCAGAGAATTGCGGAAGACAATTGCGAGACTTCTGACCATGGAGACCATGGATACCAGAGAGACCAAGGCGACCAAGTCGCCCGTGAAAGGGTAATGCCGATCAGACCAGAGAATATCTTGAGACACGAGTTGATTGGATTGAAAACAATCGTTGCGAGAAGTTCGAATACTCTGCTCGTGGGCACTCGTGGGCGAATCGTCGATGAAACGAGGAACACTGTCAAGCTAAGCACGAGGGAAGGGGTGAAGATGATCCCAAAGGGGATCGCGGTATTCAGGTTTGATTTGCCTGATGGTTCTATTGTGGAAGTTGAAGGAGCCAAGCTTGTTGGGAGACCTGAAAACAGGATGAAGGCAAGAGGGAGGAAATGGTGATGCGAGAAATAGGAATCGGAGTAAAACGACCTCAGAAGGCCTGTGAAGATCCGAACTGTCCGTTCCACGGCACCCTTCCAGTAAGAGGAAAGATGCTCGATGGGACGGTTGTGAGCACGAAGATGAGCGGTACTGTCACAGTCGAGAGAGGACACCTCCACTACGCAAAGAAATACATGCGCTACGAACGCCGTCGCAGCAGGATTCTCGCGCACAACCCGCCCTGCTTAGAATTGAAAGACGGCGACCGCGTGAGAATAATGGAATGTCGACCAGTCAGCAAGGAAGTTGCATTTGTGGCAATCGAGAAGGTCCTTCTAAGTGCTTAGGCGCGACACTATCAAAACATTAAAGAAGAATAGTTCGCTCTTTGTAGAAAATCCAAAAGTGACGTGATATGCCAGCGCCGAAAACGAGAGCAGTCAGCGCAAAGGGAATGCAAGAGTATAGGCCGCACGTAGCACGCGGTCTACCACTGGGAAGCAGAATTTTTTGCGCTGATAATACCGGCGCGAAACAGTTGAAAGTCATCAACGTCAAGGGATACCACGGTCGACTCAGACGAGTTCCAGCAGCATGCGTCGGTGACATGATAATGGTCTCCGTATCCAAGGGGACCCCTGAGCTCCGGCGCCAGATGTTCCCGGCTGTAGTTGTGCGTCAAAGAAGACCGTTTAACCGGCCTGACGGTGTCAGAATTCAGTTCGAGGATAATGCCGCAGTGATCATGACACCGGAGGGCGAGCTTAAAGGAACGGAAATTAGAGGCCCGGTCGCCCGAGAGGCAGCAGAGAGATGGCCTAGAGTTGCCAACGTCGCGAACATAGTGGTGTGAAAAGTAATGCATACAAGCGCTTCGACTCGGCCAAACAAACAAAGAAAAACGCGATATTCTGCGGACAGTTGGCAGAGACACAAACTCCTTGGTGCACCCCTGTCGGTGGAGCTCAGAACAACGTATGGGAGAAGATCAGTCCAGGTGAGAACCGGTGATACAGTTCGAATTGTCCGTGGCGACTTCTCTGGAGTAGAAGGGAAAGTCTCGGACATAGATACTACGAGGCAGAGGCTCTTCGTGGAAGGTGTGACCCGAGAGAAGGTCGCTGGCACCTCGGAAAAGGTTTCTGTTCACTGCACAAAGGTCATGATAACGAAATTGAACTTGGACGACAAATGGCGAGCAGATTCGCTCAAAGAGCCGAAGATCGTCGTTGAAAAGGCGGAGGCTGAATAGGGAATGGGAAAGAAAGGTGGAAAGAGGCATCTCAAGCGAGAGAATTCGCCGCGGTTTTGGCGAATTCATGTCAAGGAGTCGCAGTGGGCTATTAGGCCAATTCCTGGTCCCCACGCTCAGAAGGCCTGCATCCCACTTTCGAGCCTACTGAGGGACATGCTTGGCTATGCGAGAAACGCGCGAGAAAGTAAGATTATCCTTGCTCAGAACCGAGTCAGCGTAGATGGGAAGATTCGACGTGAACACAAGTTTCCGATAGGTTTGATGGATGTTGTCGGAATCCCCGACGCGAACGTGAGCTATCGGATTCTTCCTGCAGTTGGCAAAGGCCTGACAGCAGTGCGAATATCAAAAGACGAAGTGGACACCAAACTCTGCAGGATTGAAGACAAGACCACGTTGAGGAAAGGCCATGTCCAGCTCAATCTACATGATGGCAGAAGCATTGCAATACCAATCCAAGACTCACGAACTCCAAGGGAGGACACGTACAAGACGAGGGATACAGTAAGGATCAGCATCCCAGCTCAGAAAATAGTAGGCCACCTGAAGTTTGCTGAAGGAGCGTACGTGATCGTCACGTCCGGAAGAAACCTCGGGAGGCACGGAAGGATCATGAAGGTTGAGCCCAGCACTGCGGCTAGAAGAGCAACAGCGTTGATCGAAGACACCTCAGGAAACAGATTCGAAACCATCGCCGACTATCTCTTCGTCGTGGGCGAGGAGAAACCAATAATCAAGATTGAAGGCGAGGCATAGAGATGCAAGCAGTCCAAGAGACCCCGGCAAAGGAACACCCGATGCGGCAGGTTAGGCTTGAGAAGCTTACCGTCCACATAGGTGTCGGAAAGTCAGGGGAAGAGCTTGAGAAGGCAAGGAAAATCCTTGGCGAGCTTACAGGGCAGAAGCCCTCTTCCCAGCGAGCAAAGCGAACAGTCAAAGACTTTGGAATCAGAGAAGGAGAACCTATCGCCTGCAAAGTCACACTGCGCAGAGAAAAGGCAGCCCAATTCATGAAGAGAGCCTTGGAAGCAGTTGGAAATCGTTTGAAAGAATCGAGCTTTGATGGGCAGGGCAACTTTGCATTTGGAGTGAAGGAGCATATTGAAGTGCCGGGTACCAAGTACATCCCTGAGCTCGGCATAATTGGGTTCGACGTCATCGCAACAATGGAAAGGCCCGGTTTCCGTGTTAAGAGACGAAGAATCAGGCGGAGTAGGGTAGGACGAAGCCACTTGATCACGAAGGAGGAAGCAATCCGGTTCGTCCGAAGCAATTTCGGTACAGAGATCGTTGGGGGTCAACAATAGTGGCCAAGAAGAAAATGCCGAGGAAGAAAAAATTCGGCAAGGGAAGTCGCGGGTGCAAACGTTGCGGCCAATATGATGCCATCATACGAAAGTACGGGCTTAATTTGTGCAGACAATGTTTCAAGGAACTAGCCCCGACATTGGGATTCAAGAAGTACATGTAGATGACAAGAGATGGCGCCCACAGAACTTGTAGAGCGAATCGTTGAGATTCCAGCGGATGTCACAGTCGAGATCTCCAACCGAAATGTCAAAGCATCAGGCCCGAAAGGCACGTTGGAAGAGGATCTGTCCCACCTACCATGCATCATGGAGGTTGAGAAGGGGCGAGTCCGTGTCACATCATCGTGGCCACGAAAGGCAGAGATCGCAAAGGTGGGAACAGCGGCGGCTATGATTCGCAACATGATCAAGGGTGTGAGGGCCGGCTTTACGTACAAGATGAAGATCGTTTATGCTCACTTTCCAGTCACAGTCAAAGTGTTTGACAAAGAGAGGAAGCTTTTCATAGAGAACTTCACTGGTGAGAAGACACCGCGAATCGTCCGGATTGTTGGAGACTCGAAAGTGAAAGCAGCAGGCGACGAGGTAATCATTCAAGGAATCAGTCTCCAGGACGTAAGCCAAACGGCAGCCAACATTGAACAATCCACGAAGATCAAGGAAAAGGATCAACGAGTCTTCCTAGACGGCATTTACCTCTTCGAACGCAAAGAAGGCATGTGATTTGGCAGAGAAAAAGCGCAGCACCCCCCATTTTATTCGACAAGAAAGCTGGCGTTGGATCAGAGTCAAGAAATCATGGAGACGCCCACGAGGCAAGACCAGCAAAATGAGGCTAGGCATGAGAGGCTGGCCTAAGATCGTTAAGGTCGGCTACAAACGAAGTCGGAAAGAGCGAGGTCTTCATCCGTCCGGACGTGAAGAGGTCATTGTGATGCGACCAGCCGACCTTGAAGGAATCAATGCGAAGACTCAAATCGTTAAGATTAGTCACACAGTCGGCGAGAGAAAGAGAATTGCCATAATGGATCGAGCTCAGACACTAGAGCTGAAAGTGGCAAATCCCAAGACAAAGAAGTCTGAACCTACTCCGACCTCAGAGCTAGTAGTCAAAGAACCCGAATCCGCCAAGTCGGAAGAGGAACCCACATCCACCGGAGCGAAGTCAGAATGAGTGGCAGATCACGAAGGCGCATCGCCGCTAGCATCCTAAAAGTGGGCGAGAAGAGAATATGGCTTGACCCAGACGACATGGACGCAATCGGTTCAGCAATAACGCGCACGGAGATTCGTAAGCTGATACGTGAAGGAGCAATTCGTACCCATCCTGAAGCGGGAGTCAGCAGGGGAAGAGTGCGTGCGGTCAAGCTGAAGAAGAGAGCTGGAAGACGAAGTGGCTTAGGTTCAAGAAAGGGTACCAGTCTTCCGCGGAAAACTGCATGGATGCTACGCATTCGAGCAATCCGCAACAGATTGCGAGAATTGAGAGACAAGCACATGATACCAACACAGACCTACAGGAAACTGTTCCTCATGGCGAAAGGCGGATCTTTTAGAAGCACCTCACATCTCAACGAGTACGTCGAAGCACACAAACTATCAAGGAAGCGATAGACTCATGGCGTACACACCAACACAACAACGGGAAGCAGGCTGGGTACCGAAAACCAAGCTCGGTAAGATGGTGCAGATCGGCCAGGTTCTGTCACTCGATGAAGTCTTCACGGAAGGACTCCGTGTTATGGAACCTGAGATTGTTGATGTGCTGCTGCCCGATCTGAAACAAGAAGTTCTCGGAATCGGGTTCGTTCAGAAGCAAACAGACGCTGGAGAGAAGTCGCGATTCAGGGCAGTTGTTGCCGTAGGGAACGGCAACGGGTATCTCGGGGTAGGCGATGGAAAAGCTAAGCAAGTCAGAACAGGCATCGACAAAGCAACGCTTCAGGCGAAACTCAGGATAATCCCCGTAAGACGTGGATGCGGTAGCTGGGAATGCGGCTGCGGCCGATCTCATTCACTCCCCTTCCGAGTCACAGGTAAGTGCGGCAGCGTACGAGTTGATATCATACCAGGCCCGCGAGGCCTTGGGCTGGTTGGTGGAGAGATCATGAAGACGGTGTTGACATTGGCTGGCGTGAGAGACTGCTGGACTCGAACCTATGGATCCACTAGCACACTAGCCTCAACCGCGTTCGCCATATATGATGCTCTGCGAAATACCTACAGCACAGTCACACATGACGATTGGATTCGATGAACGAGCGCATCACAGAACTCTTAGTTTGCGACCGATCTTCTCAAAGGCAGCGAGTGCCTCATCAAGATCCACTTTCGTGTGACCTGCACTCATCATCGTGCGAATCCGAGCCTTGTTGCGTGCAACCATTGGAAAGACAATTGGTAGCGCGAAGACGCCCTCAGCGTACAGCATTGTGCTCATCTCTTGTGCAACTGAGCTTTCCCCAACTATTACTGGCGTGATCGGCGTCTGGCTGTTACCTATGTCGAAGCCCATCCCCCGAAGCTTCTTCTTGAAGTAACCAGTATTCTTCCAGAGATTCTCAAGATGCTCGGGTTCGCTTTCCACAACCTCTAAAGCTGCAGTGCATGCCGCAGTCACTGGTGGTGGATGAGAGGCGCTTAGGAGCCATGTGCGTGATTTGTTGAACGCGAATCTCCTGAGGTCTTCGCTTCCTGAAACATATCCCCCCACCACCCCGAACGCCTTGGAGAAGGTACCCATCTCGATATCGATCTTGCCCTCGATCCGGAAATGAGACGCTATCCCTCTCCCCTTCTCGCCTAACACTCCGTCTCCATGTGCGTCGTCAACGTACGTGATTGCTCCGAACTCCGACGCGAGTTCCGTTATCTTGTCGAACGGTGCGATATCGCCATCCATGCTAAAGACGCCATCTGAGATCACAAGCGTTCTTCTGTACTTGCTTCGTGTTTCCTTGAGGACCCTCTCTAAGTCATTGGCGTCGCAGTGTCTGTAGACGGTCTTCTCCGCCTTGCTTAGGCGAACGCCGTCGATAATGCTCCCGTGATTCAGCTCATCGCTGATTATGATATCGCCCTCACCCGTAAGTTGAGGGACGAGGCCTGCGTTTGCCGCAAACCCTGTTGAATACACAAGAGCAGCTTCAGCATGCTTGAACTCTGCCAGTTTCTTCTCAAGCTGAAGATGAAGGTCCATATTCCCTGCTATTGCCCTTACAGACCCAGAACCCACGCCATGCGTGTCGATCGCTCTCTTTGCAGCTTCCTTCAGCTTGGGATGATTTGTCAGGTTCAGGTAGTTGTTGGAGCAAAGCATAAGCACTCTCTTCCCGTCAACTATGCAACGGGGTGCACTGCTGCCTTGGAGTGTTCGAAGCTTCCAGTCCAAGCCCGCAGCTTCGAGAGATGAATACTCCTCACGAAGGAAGGCCAATCTATCTTTTGGCATATTCAATATGATCCGCCTATGGCCCCATCTGAAAACGGAATGCCACAATGTCACGGTCGATAATAGAGTTCCGACTGATTCTTCTCAAGGAAAAGATCAGTTGACAAGGCATAATAGAAAACGAGACTCACATCCTGCAAAGCGTGGAGTGAGCGGAGACAATCGCAAAGCCAGCGAGAATATCGAAGCGCGCCTATGGTGTCGGATGGAGGCTCACTTGATAAATAAGTGGCTGTCTGGTTGACGGAGGTTACAGCACGTGAACAGGATACTCGTGACTGGTGCGGTTGGCCAGATCGGCACCGAACTCGTTCAGGCACTTAGGAAGAAGTACGGAAGAGATTGTGTAATCGCGGCAGGGCATAAAACCAAGCCGACGAAGGAGTTCATCGACTCAGGCCCGTTTGAGTACCTGAACGTGCTTGAACGAGATCAACTGGAAAAGTTGGTTCTGGACAACGATGTCGGCACAATATATCATATGGCATCGATTCTTTCAGCGGTCGGTGAATTGAACCATCAGTTATGCTACGAGGTCAACATGGGTGGAGTGCTCAACGTTCTAGAAGTTGCGCGAATACACAAGCTGGAACGTCTCATCACAGCAAGTTCAATTGCCGCCTTTGGTGTGGGGGTTCCGCGCGACAACGCACCGAATGATGCAGTGCTGTTGCCGACGACTATGTACGGCATCACGAAGGTGGCTGGAGAACTATTGGGAACATACTACTTCAGGAAGTTTGGGGTTGACTATCGTTCTGTGCGTCTTCCTGGTGTCATCAGCAGCGAGACCATGCCAGGAGGAGGCACCACGGACTACTCTGTTGAGATGTACTACGCCGCCGTGGAAGGCAAACACTACACGTGTTTTGTGCGAGAGGACACCGTTCTACCGATGATGTACATGCCCGATGCGATCAAATCGCTGATGGACCTCGCTGAGGCAGATGGTTTACGGTTGAAGCATCGGGTCTTCAATGTCAATTCGATGAGCTTCTTAGCTCGAGAGCTCGCGGACTCTATAACAGAGATCATCCCGACATTCGCGTGCGATTACAAACCCGATTATAGGCAGGCGATAGCGGATTCTTGGCCCAGATCTCTGGATGATTCCGCCGCAAAGGAAGAATGGAACTGGGCCCCCACGTTCGATCTCCCTCGAATGACCGAGGACATGATTAGGAGACTGCAGGGGAAACTCGCTAAGTAGATGCTGGTCAGCTACGTCTTGATACTTCACAAAAACTTTATTTTAACTCCAAAAACGCGTTATTGTAGTGACCGTGCACATATACCGTGATTTGAACAGCTATGGCGCGTGCTGAGCTGCCGTTCTATGCGCGTGAGTGGCTTAAGACCGATGAGGAGGGCGGACTCGTCCAGAAGAGTCTGGGCAAGTGGAAGAGTCGCCTTTAGGGGATCCACATTCACGGTTTACTACACTTGGGCGTATCGTTTCTTCCATTCGCTCGGTAAGAGACCGGATGAGACTATCGTGTGGGTAAGGCAAGTGGATGATAGAAAGGTATTCGCGGACTTGGGCGTTAGAGACGTCATCTCGAAACCATTCGACCCAACAAGAATAGGCTCCCAAATTGCGGCAATACTCGGTTGGAATGTGTGACCACCACTGGGTGAGCGCAGGCTCCCGATTTCAGTCGAGGAGAGAATCAAGGGAAATGGTTCTCGTCGACTGAAATGCATCAATGGGTTTCATGATTAATCACGATGGACTGGCAGGTCCATTGGTAAGCTGAGAGCGCAGTTTGGCGATAAGTTCAGAAAGGTGTGAGAGCTGGCCGGGAGTAAGAGTATTCTCTAGTTGGAGAAGGGCCTCTATTTGGCTTGCTATTTTGGATCCTTCTGGAAGGCCAATGGAGCCTAATGCACCGGCCAGCTTGTGCGCTGCTGATTCTGCCTTCTCTCGATGCTCGCTATCCAAAGTGGCTGATTCGGCAACTGCATATGCCTCTTCGATCACGGATAGGCGTTCCAAGCAGAGTGGCTTGTAACGTTCCCAGAGCTTCAAAACTCTCTGCATTAACTCGTACTCTTTTCCCTCTGGCCGATTGGGACCTTCCATCAACGAATTCCAGCTACAAGTCGGGTTGTCTTTGGCCGTATATGGTGCAGCGCTCATAGATACTTTGCCGAAACTCCGATGATCTCCAGGCCTCCCATACAGAGGCCCAAAAAAGGTTGTGACCGAGGGGTGGTTGAATCCTCATGTATTCTCAACTAGCCATCGATCAAATTGTCACATGATGGGCGAGTTGCAGCGGGAGACATGTTAACCATAACTGGGCGAGCGCAAGCTCCCGACTTCAGTCGAGGAGAGAGTCAATACGGGATAATTTAGGGCTGTTGTTTCTGCTCCAGCTTCCGTAGCCGCGTACTGATCCATTCTGCAACTTGATCTTCGCTCATTGCTTCAGTCGCGTACTGTTCTCTCAACTTGTTTTCTACAGTCTTGAGTAGCTCTCCATGATTGATCGGTTTCAACAAGTATCCGTCAGCGCCAAAGTTCAAGGAGTCAACTGCATTCCTTAGAGTGCCATGGGCTGTGATCATTACCTTCATCATTCTTGGCGACACGCTGTGGAGTTTCCGTAATAGTTCCGTGCCTTCCATATCAGGGAGCTTGATGTCTAGTAAGGCGAGGTTGAAATTCCTAGAGCTGGATTTCTCCATTGCTTCTTTTGCTGTAGCGGCTATTGCAACCGCGTAGCCCTTGGATTGTAGGAAATCTCTGAGGGTCTCTAGGATGATCTCATCATCATCTACGATCAGAATGGCTCTTTGCTCCACGCTAGGAACGCCTCTGACACCCAACGTGAGTGCCTCTTTTCTTGCTTTCTCTCTCTCCAATGGCGAGTGTGGAGTATTGCAAAAACAGTATCTTTCAGATCTTCTGAAGCGAGTCAATGATTGTGTCTAGCGAAGCAGTTGCAAGGCATGAGACTGAGTCACCACCGCCATAGAACACGTACAATACGCCTTCTTGGATCATCGCTGCTTCAGGGAACACGACGCGACGGACGAAGCCGCTCATTTCGTAGAATTCTTTCGGCTCGAGAATTGGGGTCTTCGACTTCGCGATGATTCTTGAGGGGTTCTCAAGATCTGCTAGGGCGGCTCCCGCTCTGTAGATGAGGCTGTTGTCAACACCATGGTAGATGATCAACCATCCTTTGGGCGTCTTGATCGGAGGTGGGCCCGCACCTAACTTCTTCTCTTCCCACCATTCTGTTGGTTTCATCAAAGCATGTAGGTTGGGATC
>CAYGWT010000152.1:0-2855 GCA_964353625.1 uncultured Candidatus Bathyarchaeia archaeon
TCCATCGTTGATGCAATAATCTAAGAAGCCATCGCCAGAGTCTTGTTCTAGTCCTGACGATGCTGACTAGAAGCGATAGGATTGATTGGCTTGCACGTCGGAGTTGTGTTTATGGTTTCAAGATCTTGTACAGTGCAAAGATGATTATTAGATATCCGAGCGTCCTGACGATTAGGAGTACGTCCGTCAATGACTGTGCAAGGCCGATGAGGGTCATGAGATGGGAGACTCCATACAGCGCGAATGCAATACCGATGTAAATGGCAATTCTACTCTTCTTGCTAGTGTAGGCTACGATCGCTAAAGCGACTATTACCACACATAAGACGAGATTCACTATCGCTGTTGTATCCAAGACGTAATCTCTCTGCCACTTGTAGCTCGTCAGTTTACATATATCACGTTCGATAGAATTCACTTGTCCCTATCCAGCGACGTGTTCAAGCACCAATGGGCCAGTCAATTTCTTCGACAAGGATAATGGCCTTAATCCAAGTGGCAGCTTCATCAAGTCTGATCTAGGGCTTCGAGACGAATTTGATTACACGGTCATAGAGGATCTCCGCCCTGGAGTTCCGCGCAGCTTACACGTGGACTTCCACGTCTCCCAGACCGCATTCACGTGGACGCCCAAAAACACGCCTTAAGTTATGTCCCCGGTAACTTGGTGCGCACACACAAAATCACTCGTCCCATGAGGGTTCAAATTTCGACGCTCGCACCAAGAGCCCCACACACAGAACGACGACCGACGCTAGGGGAAGCGTCTCCTGCACAGGCGTCCTTTTCAGAACAGGCGACCCAGATTTGGCAGCAGGGGAACTAGAAGCGGCTTGACTATCCTCAGAACTGCTATGGAGATCACAGAGTCAATCAGGTGATGCACCAATGTTCCTGCAAAAACCAGTAGACCCGCAGTTCCTGCTGCTACTTGGATTGCACCAAACAATGGTCCAAGGGCGAACACAACTAGTCCCTCCCCGACTGCGTGAATGGGAAGAGCAACCAGCAAGAGTGCCTTGAGATAGGAGCCTCCTCGACTGACATATGTCGCGCCTGCGAGACCCCAGATCACATGCGTGAAAGCTCTTGCAGCTACTATGGGGCCCAATGTCGCAGCGAAACCTATTGTTGACGCAAGCCCAACCAGGACGGCAGCGACAGGCCCAACAGCTATCGCAAGCATCGAAGGCACATGTGACGCCACGGTTCCCGAATACTGGAGAGCAGGAATGTAGATCTGAAGCGGAGTCCCCCTGAACACGAACGGAATCGCAATCGAAAGCGCCGAAAGCATGCTAGCGAGAGCCAGCTCCACAGTCCGCATGACACAGCACGCCCACTTGTTAGGCCAAGGCATTCTTAGCGTTTGGCATCACAGGCGAAGCAAGATGTCCTTTGCAGTTTCACGACCTCATATTTGGTGGGCTACTTGACGCTTGCCGTCCACATCTGTCACATAATTGAGCCCGTTCTCGACAAGTTCCGTCGTTGCGCACCAGCCGACCCACACGCCAGGATCTGTTGATGTCACAACAGGTTTGGCTTCAGTTGTTGGGGCGATTGCCACCTTCGACTATGATATGGGTGACGGCGTATCCATAATGGTTCGGCCGAACGTGCCCAGTGCGGGTAAGATTAGGATTTGGGGCCGGAATGTCTCTGGTTCTGGATCGATGACTTTGACTGTCTACTGGATCGCGTGGTAGTAGCTGCCCGGGGAAGAAGGTGCAATCCCAATTTCTAGACGCATAATCTGCATCATTTGCGAAGGTCAGAAGGAAGCAACCCTGGCAAGTGCCATGTCCCTTATTCGGTGACTTTCTTGGAAGTCGCCTGAGACCGCTCTTTCTATGAATCAACTCTGCCTAGCGTATGCTTCGTTCCTTGATCATGATTGCGAGCTGTTCAATGATTTCCGGGTGGTCTTGGATGGCTTGGACGAGTTCGCCGCCCGTGATCTCATGCTTCCTGTCTGGGGCCTGCGTGATGATGTTGAGGTAGGGGATGGCGAGGCGGTATTGTTCTTCAACCCATGCAGGTTTCACGTTGTAGAATTGATTGTATCCTAGTGGGTCTACGATGTGTCCAGCCCAGAATTCCGTGCATACCGGCTTCAGGTTCGATATGGTGGCGAGTAGGCTGATGGCTAGGTCGCGGGTATTGTGGACGTTGAATCCGTATCGGACACAGGATCGGAGGCCTGCTGTCTTCCTAGGGACAAGTCCCGCTCGTCGGAGGAGTCGAAGCCACATGCAAGAGAAACCTCCTCCTGTGACTGGTCGGTGTCGCCCATTTCTGCTTGCGTAGATCCATACCGATTCTCCCGTCTTTGGCCAGCCGCGGTCGCGTTCAAAGTATTCACGTAGGTACTTGAGGGCGTCCCCGCCGAGGAATGTGTAATATGGTCGAATATTCCGTTTCGTCTTTCGTCCAGGCATCGAGAGCCTCACAATGTCAGCGTCTGCCCTGAGAGCTTTCACAATCGATTCCGCATGATTGTTTGAGATGTAGATGAGTCCCTCCGTGTCGAGGATCCCCTGCCATTTCGCGAGAATCATCGACCGCCACGGCTGAACCGTCAACCCAACGAGTTCGCGGAGATTCTCGACGCTCAGATGTCGTTCGACCGGCGGAGTTTCGCTACGGATGTGAAACGCCGGGTCTCGAGGCAACTCTACGCGGTTATGCAGCAGAAACGACCTGATCACGCTGTATCGGTACTGCAACGTTCGATATCGCAGATGCTTCTTCTCTTGAACGTAGGATTCGATCGCTTCGAGAACCGCGAACTTCTCACCATTCTTCCCCTGCTCAATCCCCCACGCAACCAACTCATCCGGATTCTTGCCAGC
>CAYGWT010000153.1:0-5264 GCA_964353625.1 uncultured Candidatus Bathyarchaeia archaeon
ATCTACGTGCGGTTCTTCATGAACTTCCACACGCCGATCCCAATCGTAGACTCGGATGAGGCCGGACTCATCTCTGGAATATTCGCCCAAGAGGCTAGGAGACTGGTAAGGATAGCTACGAGTGGGAAAGCATCGGAGGTCGTCGAACAGTTGCGCTCTTTTGAGGGCTCTGATGAGGCCAAGCAAGATGTGCACCCGGCAGGTTGGATTCAGAGTTACGGATTGCCGCGCATGGCGGCCGAGTTCTGCAGCAAGTTAGACTGGACCTACTGGCGGTATCCATACGGTCTCGACAAGCCAGAGAGATACGTCGAAAGCCCAGCTGCTACGGTCGAAGATCAGCCCAAGATCCGGGTTGGATCTCACGAACCGGATCAAAGTTTCTGTGGTCAGTGTGGCACTACGCTTGCGGCGGGTGCCAAATTCTGCACAAACTGTGGAAAGAAGACTCCCTAGAACGTACTCCCGGATCCCCATCAACCAAGAAAAGTGAATATGGATATTGCAGACCAGGCTAGTAAGAAGAATGCCGGCAAGAACTGCGTAAGGTAAGATGGGCTTGAAAACGGTTTTCTCGATGCGTGACTTTCAACTTGGGAATAGCATCGAAACGGATCCAGCTCCTCGTCAAGCCTTATGACCTGTTCCCTCCACAGCTGAATCCACTTGATTGAGCTTCGCAGTACTAACAGCCAATAGACGGACATGAATGCCCCCAGTATTGGAATGACTCTCAGGACGACTGAGCCTCCTTTCAAACTGGGAAATGAGACGGCGAAGGCTGATAGAAGACCGGCATGAGCGACTAGGAAAAAGTTGGCTCTAATCCAAAACTGCGCGGTATCCTGCTTCAGATGATCGGTCACAACCTTGAAGATCTCAATGTCCCGCTTCAGGTTCTTTCGCCGCGTTGGCATGATTTGCCCCTGTTTCTGCAGATGCTCATAAGCAATTGAGCTTTGTGCTTGATCATCCGGCATTGCAGAATACAAGGACATATTGCACAACTCAGATTCGGCAAGTTAAAAGTCATGCAATGACTAACGCCATCAGAAGTCAACTATTCCCAACTTGTGCAAAATGTCTCTGTATCCCGCAGAAAGCGTACCCACGCGAAATCGAGGACATGTTCTATGAACACCCCAAAGTGAAAATGGTAGCCGCAATTGGTGTTCCGCGAGAAGACGAACCTAGTAATGAGTTCGTCAAGGCCTTCATTGGTCTAAAAGACGAAGTCAAGACAACTCCTGACGAGTTCATAGAGTGGGCAATGGGGCAGATGGCGGGCTATAAGAGACTCAAAGAAGTCGATTTCAGGGACTCACTACCGATGAGCCAAGTCGGCAAGGTACTGCATCGAGTGCTCAGAGAAGAGGAACTCAAGAAAGGGACAGCCAAGTGACAGCACAAAAGAGAACGACCTGCTGAATATTCCCAGCCATCGTCGCCTATGTGCTCGCTTAGGTGGTCGTCTCCTCTCTATTAGAGACAGGCCACAAAACGAAATCCTGATTCGTCTATAGAAATCAGGGCCAGATTGTTCACGGAAAGCCAGACGTTCTGGAATGCGTTTCGGTTTACGAACAGAATCCATAGATAGTCAGAGGTCGAAATCCACTATTCTGTAGTTCAATTCATATATCCGCGATGACGAAAGGGCTTAAACTGGCTCTGCCAAGGTGTAATGTTGTGTTCACGGATTTTGCGCTGTCGTTACCGCCCATCTGGTTTGATCCAGCCGTATTCCTGACTAACCTGGCTTGGGTGCTCATACGCAGCTTCATCACGTTCATAATGTGTTTCTTTCTCGGGCTGGCGGGACTCAAGATTCTCGATAGGCTTACTCCTGGCATTACGGAAATGCACAACATCAGACGCCAACCTTTGTCAACAGCGCTTTTCGCTGTAGGGATGTTCATATTTCTCTCGCTCACATTCGTCGGATCCGTCACCGCGCCACTCCCCATCGGAGTCTCATCAGGTCTCGGTGCAACCATCGGGCCCTTGCTTGTCCTGGGTTATAGACTCGTTGCGCTACTTGCAGGCTTCATAATCGCAATGGTCTTCGCAGGCATCTTCTACAGGATGCTTTCCAAAATGGGGCCATTTGGAACAAATCTCGATGATGTGAACAAGGATCCCGTGGCCACAAGCCTCTACGTTGTGGGGTACCTGATATTCCTGGGCGCGATTCTCTACGCCACCCTGCTCATACCCGTCTAGGACATGAAGAGCCGACACGCATGAAATTCATGCCGGGTCCACCACGAATTGCTACAGTCGTCTTTCTTTACCTAGCATTCATAGCCCCACTAGTGGCCGGAGGTATGGCGTGGGGCGCGTCCCCGTCCCCAACACATGCATCTGAAGCCGTGAATGATTCGAAGCCATCTTCAATAACTCCGTGGACGCCGAGACCAGTTTTGGGAGCCCAGAACACGCTTGTTCTCCTTGTCCAATTCCAGGATGTCAGGTTTCGGAGTTCGATCACGGATATTCGTTCCCTAGTTGATCATGTTGACAAGTGGTTCAGAAAATCATCCTATGGCAAGATGTACATCAACTACACGATCTATGAGTACCTTCTCACGCTTTCCGATAGGATGTCTTCATACGGCGTGCCTAAAGCAGGGGACCAGCGAGGAGACGACCCCACTAGAAGCGAGAAGTATGTGATCGACACACTCAACCTCATCATGTCACAGGAGAACGTGAACCTCGAAGGCTACCAGCACGTTGTGCTAGTTCACGCTGGCGGCGACGAAGCAGAAACCGGCAACCCGAATGAGATCTGGAGTCACTGCGACTGCGTGGGACCGATTGCCGATGAAGACCCCAGCAAGGAAGCACCGTGGGTTCTCTCTGATTCTGGGAAAATAACTCACGCATTCTGGGGCATCTCGACTTTCAGCGAAGACGAGCCTTGGGCCGTCTTCGTGCATGAATTCACGCATAGTCTAGGCGTGTCGGACCTCTATGTGTACGGTTCGGATGGATACTCGGAAAGTCCCGGAATCGGATTCTGGTCAAACATGGCAACAGGCGCATTCTTGGATCCGCCTGTCGACATCGACGGATGGAGCAAGTACATCTTAGGCTGGATCGATGCAGTCAAGGTCGATTCGCCTCAGGGCGAATATACAGTTCACACACTTGATTCAGTTCAAGAACCCAAGGCACTCCTGATACAGATCAAAGGTAACGCTGACGAATATTATTTCGTCCACGCGCGTCGAAGAGCAGATACCGATGCCGCTTTGCCGAGCGAGGGCGTCCTTGTGTTCAAGGTGAATCGTTGGCGTGAAATGAGTCTTGCAGGCGAAGAGCTGGCCATCCTCTACGATGCGAACCCCGATACCCCGAGAGAATGCAGAAACTACCAAAGCCAGGCTCGTGAACTCTGCAGGCTGCTGGACGCTCCTTACAGCGTGATGGGAAAGCAGTATCAGTTCACATACTACGACCTGTCAGCTAAACTTCTTCTGAACAATAACGGTTTCTGGGACGAGAACGCCCGAATAGCGTTCAAAGTAGAGGCCACTGGGGACGAGGCTTTCAAGATCACGTTGGGCAGCTCACCAGATGAAGTTGGAATAACATCAACAACGACCAGTACTACCGGCACGACTGAAGGTGGGACGCAGGGTTGCATCATAGCAACCGCCGCCTATGGTTCAGAGATGGCATCCGAAGTTGTCTACATGCGCTTCGTCCGTGACAAACTGATAGGCTCGACAAGTGTTGGCAGCACACTTGTCAGAGGCTTCAATGCATTCTACTACTCATGGAGTCCCCAAATAGCCAAAGCGATTGCTCCGAATTTCATTTTGCGAGCAATCTTCCGAGTCCTCTTGGTACCTCTTGTATGGATAGTACACGTTGCAGCTGCACTGTACATTACGGTGGTGCAAATATCCGGTCGCGCAGACATCGCGTCTATGGTAGCGTTTCTGCTTGCAGCGTTCATGTCCGTGATGTGTTACGTCGCTTTGCCGATCTTTGCCACAAAGAAGTTCGTGGATTCAATGAGGACGCGGCGTCTGAATCTACCACACTGATAACGTCCAAGCCACCCAAATCCATTGCTTTTGTGGACTTCGCAAATTTCGCTGCTTGGCTGCTCCAGCAGGCTCTGCAACTCTACCCTATTCGAATGTTGATTATTCACATCATTTGGCACTCAGATTCGATTCTCCAGCGCTGCATTATTCGCCAGTAGATAGAGGAACTCCATCCCGACATACGACTAGTAGACTTTCTCTTCGGTCCGTTGCGCTTCCGGAGCATCTGCTTCAGTCTCCCGTACTTGCGATTTCGTCGCAAGAAGTTCGCGGTAGTACTCGTGTTGTATTATGAGATCCATGACTTCATTTGTTCCAGTCCAGATCATGATCACTTCATTTGCAATTGAATTGTATTTGTAATAGTACGGTCCCCAGGTGAGAATCATCACCTCCTGATGACTTCTTATATGGCACAAGCATCGACTTGGGAACGAAGTAGAGATGTTCTAATGTCTCAGGGTCAGAAGTTCCTTGATGATGTAATTGGTAGAATAGATGATGCCGCAAGGAAATTGAATCTTGACCAGAGTGTTCACAAAACTCTAAGAACACCTCGAAGAAGCCTAATAGTCACCTTTCCGGTAAAGATGGATAATGGAGAAGTTGAGATCTTCACCGGATATCGTGTACAGTACAATTACGTCAAGGGCCCAAGCAAAGGCGGAATCAGGTACCACCCAGACGTGAGCCTAGAAGAAGTTACGGCGCTTGCAGGACTGATGGCGTTGAAGTGCGCCGTCGTAGACATTCCTTTCGGAGGCGCAAAAGGAGGGGTTGCGTGCGATCCCAAAAAGATGTCTTTGGATGAGCTCGAACGGTTGACTCGACGCTACACGTACATGATTCTCCCAGTAATCGGCCCAGAACAAGATATTCCCGCTCCGGATGTCAACACGAATTACCAGACAATGTCGTGGATCATGGACACATACAGCATGCTAAGAGGATACACGGTCCCAGGCGTCGTCACTGGGAAACCACTTCAACTCGGAGGATCAAAGGGCAGACTCGCCGCAACTGGCAGAGGACTCGCGTACGTTACTGAAGAAATACTGCAGCACCTCGGCAAGAACGTGAAGGACACCACTGTCTGCGTCCAAGGTTTCGGAAATGTCGGAATGAACGTGGCCAAGTTCCTACACACAGATGGCTGCACAATTGTAGGAGTAACCGACATGACCGGAGGAATTTTCGATCCTA
>CAYGWT010000154.1:0-3582 GCA_964353625.1 uncultured Candidatus Bathyarchaeia archaeon
AAGTGCTTCCCATTTATCGCAAACGAGACTTCATCATTGTTCTGGATGTTCTTCATCCAGTCGGTCTTTCATCCCTCGTGGCTCAAGTACACCTTGTCGTTCCTGAGGGCAAACCAGAGCTCCACTATGTGGGGATTTCGAGTCTTTCTTCCCGTAGTCGTGAGGTGAATCAGTCTATGAGATGCAACTTTCTCCAATTCCTTGTCTGCCAGTCGTCTCACTCCCTTGATCGGTTCATTCGCTGTTCATGCCGCCATTTCGTGCATGCCTTATTCAGTGTGGGTGATTGAGGCTGAGACTTCTCTAACATGCTAGGTGCCATCCCAGAGGCCGATCCGGAACTTGCCCAACGCTACGCCATACATTTCCTTAATGCTCTGCGAATTGGTCTTTTGATTCAGGGACTTGACGAGAAAACTTCCGTATGCTTCAAGAGGGCCCTCGTAGCCGGCTCTTTTCAGCCATTTACTCTCAGGGTCTATTAGACCATCGCACCAGACCATCACTGCAGCGTCAGGGTTTCGGCGTTCTGCATCGGCCAAGAGGCCATGGAATGATATTTCGTCAAGGGCCATGATTTCTAGAGCGTCTGAGGTCGTTGGGCTCGACTCCCAGTACGCATATCCTGTGACTGAATCTCCACGTTCAACCAACCGCATGTTTTCCCTGGGTTTGATCTGAAGACCCTTGGTGTAGTTCCGTGCCTTGAGGAAGTTCCTTGGTCTGTAGATGAATCCGGTACTTCCCTCGACCACTCGCTTGTAGATGTCATCAATCCTATCAACATCTGTTTCCGAGAATGGACGGACACGCACGTCCTCCGGTGAGAGCGTGCGTGGCTGGTTGGGGTATTTCACCGCCGCCTTAGAGCGATCAATCTCGCCATAACCTAGCTGCTGATACATCGCCATCGCTCCCAGACGTCTTGAGGTTGTCAAGACGCTGTACTCGAGGCCAATTTCTTGGAAGTACTCATGTGCTCTGTTCGTGACACTTGTCATGAGGCCTCGTCTCGCATAGTCTGGCCTAGTGCTAACGGCGCTGATTCCACCCACCTCTAACCTGCCTTGAGTGGTTTGGGTGAGAATTTGCATTAGGAGATGGCCGCTGGCGACGATTCCATCTTTGGTGACAGCGAATAAGCCGAATTCATGAGTGTATCTGTCATCGTTAGATCTGAGCTCTTGAAGTAGCATCGGCATTGCGGACCAGGAGAGGCTAAGCTGGAAGAGCAATGCTACTTTGTAAGGGTCATCTATCTCGTCGAAGAACGCTATTCGAAAATCCGACAAGACAAGTCTCAATGATTAGACTTGGAATCTGTTTGATAAGATATGGCATTCCGTCTGCACTAGGGAAAAGACTGATCCAGAATCTGTGAGATATGGTGGGCCGGACCGGGATCGAACCGGCGACCTTCGGCGTGTAAAGCCGACGTTCAAGCCAAGCTTTGGGCTTTCTGACCAGCTGAACTACCGGCCCGAGCGCGTTAAGCATACTCATCCCATGTGATAACGGTTTTCTCCGGTCTGCGCTCGCGAGCATAGAAGCAGTTTTATCTTGCACGAAATGAACATGACCTCGGAATCTGGCTCTTGAATATCGTTCATGTCGTTGGAACCGGAACGATAGGCGAACCACTGATCGGCCTCCTTGCAGACTTCAGAAAAGAACTAGGGATCGATGAGGTAACGTTCTCGAAGCGAACCCCGCTCCTGACTGATCGAACGAAGGTCTGGGATCTTCTCAAGAGAGATGCTAAGCTGTGCGTAGAGAAGGAGAAGTGGAGGACCTTTCAAGAACTCGGAATGGAACCCACTTACGAGTACGAAGACGGAATGCGTCGAGCGACCGCGGTCATCGATTGCACGCCATCGGGAACAGGTCTAGATAACAAGATAAAATATTATGAGAAAATCGATGGCCCACGTGGTTTTATTGCCCAGGGTTCAGAGTTCGGATTCGGACCCATCTATGCTCATGGCATAAATGATAACATTCTATCCGACACTCACAGGTATGTGCAAGTCGCCTCATGCAATACGCACAATGTCGCAGCGATCATCAAGACACTCGCATTCGAAGGCGAGAGTTCCCACCTCAAGGAAGGCAGGTTTGTTTGTATGCGTCGTGCCTCAGATCTCAGCGAAGAGAAAGGTTTCACAGCCAGCCCACAAGTCGACTCTCACAAAGACGAGCGCTTTGGAACACATCATGCCCGTGATGCACATGCACTCTTCCAGACGATGGGCTGTGATCTCAACATCTTCTCAAGCAGCATCAAAATTCCAACCCAGTATATGCATACAATCTGGTTCTCATTGAAGCTCGACGAACCCATCACGCATGAGGAGGTAGTCGCGCGAATCCGCGCAAACTCGTTCGTCGCTACCACATACAAGGACCAAACTGCACTGGTGTTCTCGTTTGGCCGTGACCACGGACATTACGGACGCATCCTCAACCAAACCACAATCGTTCTTCCTACGTTATCCGTCAGGGAGCATGGAGAAGTTGTAGGCTTCAGTTTCACTCCGCAAGACGGCAACAGCTTGCTGAGCAGCGTAGCCGCGACGGAACGACTACTCCACCCGGAGACTTGGCGTGAGAAGATGAAATGTCTCAACCCGTTCCTGTTCAGAGAAGTCTAGCCCTTGGATTTCCAAGTCGACCTCTTGCAACTCTCATCTGTGTAAGAGAACGGGTACGACGCCCCGCAAGTGTCCAAGAATACAACATCGCTGATGGGCCTCCTGGGAGTCACTTCCGGAGTCTCAGCCGCGTAGCCAATTGGCAAGATCGCGATAACGCGTTCGTCTCTCCGTGCACCAACCACTCTAGCCGCCGCTTCCTCATTGAATGCTCCAACCCATGTCGATGACAACCCGAGCGCCGTAGCTGCAAACATCGCACATGTGGTAGCTATCGTCGCGTCTTGGATAGAGTATAGCTCAGAACCTCTGTGCCCATATTTCTTGGATGAGCGTTCAGGATACGTCAAGAAGACAAAACAGACAGGCGCCTCTGAAACAAAGCCTTGCCCCAAAGCTGCCTTCGCCAGCTGATCTCTGAGCATCGGATCCTTGACAACCACGACTTCGTATGCCTGCAAATTGCCTGCCGACGGCGCCAAGTTGAGAACTTCGATAATCCTGCGTATCTTCTCTTCTTCTACGGGTTTCTTCTGAAATGCTCGGATTGATTGTCTGGCCTTTACCGTTTCAAAATAGTCCATCTTGACCATCCGTTGAGCGGAGACGGCGACATATGATAAAGAACTAGCGCTCCACATCGCTGTGCCGTGGTTCGCGTTGCTTCTAGATCCTAAACATGATGGACAGGCCTGTCAGAAGCCCGACAATAAATGCGATCACGAGCACGATCGGAACATTGCTTCTCATAACCTCGCTTTCGAGCTTCGCGCCCGCTCCGATCGTTGCGGCCGCATTATTGATCTTTGATAGAGTTATCGCTGAAGCGATGCCTCCCCCGTTTGCGTGGGCTCCGTAGATAGTCATGAAAGTCGAGCTATTCTGTCCGGCGCCGGTAAGCCCTACACCTTCCACGGCTCTATGCTGGATC
>CAYGWT010000155.1:0-8561 GCA_964353625.1 uncultured Candidatus Bathyarchaeia archaeon
TAGAGAGAATGCATCTGCCTCGGCAGTGCTCATGTGAACGGGACCTTGGCTGCTAGAATGCATCGCCGAATAAAAGTGCAAAGTGCAAAAAGGCGCAGGTCCGCCCTATCACATATTCCCATCATTATCTCAAACGTTTAAGAGAGATCGATCTTCATCAAGCGATGGATAGTCAGTGATGATGGAAGATGCCTCTGCGACAACCAATCGTGGTCGTGCTGGGTCACGTGGATCATGGAAAGACAACGCTTCTTGACAAGATCAGAGGCACATCTGTTGCATCTCGAGAACCGGGGCAGATAACTCAGTGGATAGGCGCAAGTCTGCTGCCATCAGCCGTCATCAAGGAGACATGCGGATCCCTACTGGATCAATTCCACATTACAATACAGGTGCCGGGGCTACTGTTCATTGATACCCCCGGGCATGAGACATTCTCCAATCTCAGGCGTAGAGGCGGGTCTGCAGCTGACATAGCCGTTCTCGTCATCGATGTCTCGAAGGGCGTCGAGCCCCAGACAACCGAGTCTTTGAATATCCTGAAGAGTCGAAAGACGCCTTTCGTTGTCGCCGCAAACAAGGTCGACCTCATAAAAGGATGGAAGTCCACGCCGAGCGCTCCGTTCCTTGAATCCTACAAGCAGCAAGCACCTGAGATCCAGACCGAGCTTGACAATCGCGTCTACACGATAATGGGCGCTTTGTCAAGACTCGGTTTCAGATCGGAGCGATTTGACAGGATTACAGACTTCACGAAAGATGTCGCGATAATTCCAACCTGCGCTCGCACGGGCGAGGGAATACCAGAACTCCTAGCGGTTGTCGCAGGTTTGACACAGGCATACATGCATGATAAGTTAGAGGTGAGAGCCGGCCCTGCGCTTGGGACAGTTCTGGAAGTCAAAGAGGAGCCTGGCCTCGGCATGACGATAAACGCCATCGTCTATGATGGAGTTCTCAAAGTTAACGACACGATCGCACTCGGAGGAAGGCAGGGGCCAATCATAACAAAAGTGCGGGCTCTTCTCATTCCGAAACCTCTTGATGAGATACGAGATCCCAGAGACAAATTCTTGAGCGCTGACCGAATAGCCGCTGCATCCGGAGTGAAGATCGCGGCGCCAAACCTCGACAACGCACTGGCGGGATCGGCACTCTACGGCATCCCTCACGGGAAGAACGTGAAAGAGTACGCTCGGATGATAGAAGAAGAGGTCGAAAAACTCCGAATACAGACAGATCGAGACGGTGTAATTCTCAAGACCGACACGTTGGGCTCACTTGAAGCCATAACCACATCGCTATCAAACTATGGGGTTCCGCTCAGACTTGCCGATGTGGGAGACGTTTCGAAACGCGATATCGCGGAGGCCGAAGCTGTCTGGGTTGACGATAGATTGCATGCTGCAGTACTTGCCTTCAACGTCAGAATTCTGCCGGACGCTCAAGAGGAGGCTACTAGTGCTAACATTCCAATCTTCAAAGCGGATATAATCTATCACTTGATCGAAGACTACACGAATTGGTTTGAGCAGCAACGCGCCGCAGGTGTAAAAGCCGAATTGAACAGCCTTATCAGACCAGGATCCGTCAAAGTCATTCCTGGGTTCGTCTTCAGAAGAAGCAAACCGGCCGTTGTTGGAGTTGAGGTGCTAGCCGGTCGGATCCGATCAAAGTACCCTCTCATGGATGAACACGGACGACGTATTGGCGAAGTCCAGCAACTCCAAGATAAAGGCAAGGACCTTCAGGAGGCAACAAAGGGCATGCAAGTAGCCGCTTCAATTGATAAAGGAGTCTTTGGAAGAAATTTAGTTGAGGGACAGACCCTGGTAGTTGACATACCCGAGAAACATGTGAAGATACTTCAATCCCGCTTTGCAGCTCAACTCAATCCTGAAGAAAGTGAACTGATCAGTAACCTGATCCAAATCAAACGTCGCCAGAATCCGATTTGGGGCTTCTAGCTAAGATATGCACTGTCCTTCGGCAGCTGCCCAGTCTCTGATGGGGATCGAAGTGGTCTTTGCTGCGTAGAATCTATCGGACTATGCGTTTGTCTCTTCATGCCATGATGAGATAGTGATTAGTTTGCAAAACTCAATATGTACCACAGAACGTCATACGTGCGCGAAGCGTTGCACATTGTTCACGGTTGTCTGCATCAAGCAAGTCCCGGATACCACGGAGGTCAAGATGGATCCTGAAACCGGTACTCTCGTTAGAGAAGGAATACCATCGGTCATTAACCCTACTGATGTCATTGCAATGGAAGAATGCCTGAAGCTCAAAGATCAGTACAACACAAAGATTGCTGTCTTGACGATGGGGCCCCCTCAAGCTGAGGAAGCGTTAAGAGATCTCTTGGCGATGGGCGCTGATCGCGCAGTGCTTCTAACGGACAGGGCAATGGCGGGCGCTGACACCTACGCAACAAGCTACACGATCTCTACAGCAATTCGTAGGCTTGAGAAGGATGAGGGGTCAGCAGATCTCATCTTTTTTGGCAAGCAGGCTCTGGATGGTGAGACTGGCCAAGTTGGACCCGGAGTTGCCGCTAGACTACGCATCCCGATCATAACCTACGCGACTCGTATCGTCAAGCTCGACATGCAGGAGAGGACCTTGTCCGCTTCAAGAAAGGCTGACGAAATAGTTGAAACTGTGAAAGTACATCTACCCGCCGCGATTTCTGTGGTCGAGGAAGTGAACAAACCTCGACGTGCAACTATCGATGGGATTCTTCGCGCACGCAAGACAACAGTTGAGTTTTGGAACAAAGATACCATCAGTGCTGATCCAACGAAGTTGGGGCTTTCGGGGTCTCCGACAATTGTGAAGAAGATGTTTATTCCGAAACCGAGGGGAAAAGGCGAGATATTTGATGGTAGAAAAGACCCGGCGGACGCAGCACGTTGGCTCAAGGAGAGGATCCTATCAAGCAAGGCATTTAGTGGGACCACAACCGTTGCCTCCGCAAGTTCCGAGAACAGAATTGAATCTACAGCAAAACCAGTCCAGAGTCCGAATCGTGGGCCGGTATGGGTGTACGTAGAGCAGAACGAGGGGCGCATTGCAGACGTTTCCTGGGAGCTGCACAGTGCGGGGGCGATGCTGGCAAAGAAACTGAACGTGAAGCTTGAGGCGGTTGTGATAGGAGATCAAGCGGAAGGTATTGCAAGAGAGGCCGCTTGCTACGGCGCTTCCAAGAGCTACCTGATCGATCATCCTCTTCTGAGACACTACCGCACTGCTCCATATGCGAGTGCCTTGAGCGATGTCGCGGTCTCGCATCGACCTCAGATCTTGTTGATTGGGGCAACTCGGAACGGGCGGGACCTATCCGGCATGGTGGCGACAAATATCGGTACGGGGCTTACGGCCGATTGTACATCACTTGACATTGATCCGGACACGGGCTTGATGCTCCAGATTAGGCCGACGTGGGGGGGGAGACAACTTGCCGCAATCATGACGCCGAAACATACACCTCAGATGAGTACGGTTAGGCCAGGCGTCTTCCCGAAGCCGCCAAGGATCGACACCAAAGCAGAGATCGAGAGAGTCAGGATGAACTTCAGAGAAGAAGAGATTCCTACGAAGATACTCAGTTTTGACTGGATCGAAAGGAGCAGCATGTTGCAGGAATCAGATATTGTGGTTTCAGGAGGGCGTGGTCTTGGGTCCTCGAAAAACTTTCAACTTGTGAATGATCTCGCGAACGTGTTGGGAGGGGCGGTTGGAGCTTCCCGGCGAGCGGTCGAATCGGGTCTCGCAGACAAGGAAAGCCAAGTCGGCCAAACAGGAAAGACAGTCAGGCCAAAGTTGTATGTTGCGGTCGGCATCTCGGGCAGCATTCAGCACTTGGTTGGAATAGAGGGCGCCGAGACTGTAATCGCATTGAACATTGATCCCGAGGCACCCATATTCAATTCATGCAACTACGGCGTGATCGGTGACGCGGTCGCAGTATTGCCCCTCCTGATCCACGAAATGAAGCAATAGGCTTGGAAAGGAAGGTTGATCGAGTTGACCGAGAAATTTGATGCCATAGTCGTGGGAGCTGGACCAGCGGGTGTCACCGCTGCCTATGTTATGGCCGGAGCAAAGATGAACGTGACGATCATCGAGAGAGGAGAATACCCAGGCAGCAAGAACGTCATAGGCGGCGTGCTCTACATCAAAACCCTGAACGACCTAATACCGGGATTCTGGAAGGAAGCCCCTCTTGAGCGCAAAATCGTTCAACACTCCTACTGTCTCATGGGCAAGAATGATCACACTCTGATCACTCACAGAAACGCAGCGCAATCCGATACACCAAATGGGTACACGATCCTGAGATCAAAGTTTGACAAGTGGTACTCAAAGAAGGCACAGGACTTGGGCGCTACTCTGATCACAAAGACGAACGTCACCGAACTTCTCCAAGAAGACGGTAAGATAGTTGGAGTCCGAACGGATCGTGGAGATCTTCGGGGTGACGTGACGATAGTGGCGGAAGGGGCAAACACAATGCTGTGCGAGAAAGCAGGCTTGATCAAGAAACCCTCCCCTAACGGGATGGCGATAGCTGTTAAGGAGATTGTTTCCCTACCGTCCGATCGGATACAAGAAAGGTTTGGGCTTCAAGAAGACGAGGGCACAGCGATACATTACATAGGAGCACTGTTTGGAGGGCTTGTGGGATTCGGTTTCGTTTACCCTAACAAAGAGTCAATTTCCGTTGGGTTCGGCGCACTCATCTCAACAATGGTCAAAGAAAACATCAAGCCCTATGATTTGATGGAGCTATTCAAAGCAGACCAGTCAGTTGGACATTTCTTGCGCGACGGTCAGGTGAAGGAATACCAGGCGCATATGATACCTGAATCAGGGTATGCCGGCATGCCTAAGTTGTTCATTGACGGTGCACTTGTCGTTGGCGATTCCGCGATGCTGGCAAATCCGGTTACCGGAGAGGGAGCAGACTTGGCGATCCTATCAGGCCGATTAGCAGGAGAAGTCGCCGCTCGCGCATACAGTGTCCACGACTACACATCAAACGCGCTCTCGGAATATCAAAAGCTGCTTCTAAACTCATTCGCGCTTAGAGACATGAAGAAGCAATCGGGTCTACTAGAGTACATTGAGGAGAATCTCGAAATTATGAGCGCGTATCCCGAAGCCTTGAACTCCGCGCTAGAAGAATGGTTCAGAGTCGATGGTTCCACAAGAAGTGAGAAAGTCAAGAGAATTAGGCATATTGTCACGTCAAAGCGGGGATTCACGAGAATCTTAAGGGATGCCTATGCGTTTGGGAGGAGAATGATGTGAGACTCGAAGAGAAGCTGTATCTGCTCAGGCATGTCGTCGACGAGGAGTCGCACATTAGCGTGGACGAGCAGGCATGTGCGAGATGCCCAGAGAAGATCTGCCTCGATGTGTGCCCGGCGAACGTCTACTCTTACATTGAGCCGAAGGTCTTCATTGCCTACGAGAATTGTGTTGAATGCGGCACGTGTCGCATAGCATGCCCATTTGTGCAGTGGGTCAATCCAAAGGGCGGAGCCGGCATCTCGTATCGCTATGGGTAGAGTCTCCGGTCAGGAATTCTCGTTCCTGTGAATGCCTTTGAGGCGGAGGTTTCTTTCGGCTAGGTTTAGGTGTCTGCTTAGCCGCGTTCCTTCTTGCCGTAGTACGCTGTCCATTTCAGCTTCCGCGGGTCTCGCTTGTAGATGAGAAGACCTTTTCGGCATCTGGCTGAGCAGAAGTTCAATATTGTGCCATCGTTTCTGATGAACATCATGCCCGTCGCTGTTGGAAATGGCTTGCCGCAAAAGGAGCACTTGTTCGTCCTTGGCAATCTCTGGCACTACCTGATCTTCTTGGCTTCGCGTTCAGTCTCTCTAAGGGTGAGAATGTCGCCTACTCTGATTGGGCCTTTTATGTTCCTAGTTATGATTCGCCCTTTATCTTTGCCTTCCATGAGCCGAACGCGTACCTGTATGACTTCGCCTGTGACGCCGGTTCTTCCGATTACCTGCGTTACCTCGGCAGGAATAGGTTCTTCTCTTGATTTATCGCGTGATGAGGACATTTCTAGGCCTTAGCCCCGCTGCCAGACCTGGAGCTCTCAGCTGATGATGCAATATCCTTCAGTGTAACCGCACCTTCTCCTGCCTCAAGCACTGAAACGGCTGCGCATCCCACATCGATGCCAGCTGACCTGCCCAAGTCTAGTTTGCTTGGAACGAAAAGGTAGGGAATCTTTCTCTCTTCGCAGAGGATTGGAAGGTGAGCTACAACTTGAGGTGGTTCCACGTCTTCTGCTATGAGCACAAGTTTCGCAATCCCACGCTCAATCGCTTTTGTTGATTCGTTTGTTCCCTTCCTTATCTTACCCGAATCCTTTGCTAGTTGCACAAGTTGATACGCTTTATCGATTATCTCTTTCGAAACCTCGAACTTAACGTAAGATGGTTTTGGCATTTGCTTCTCCTGCTCATCTGCCAGCAGCTAGCCTATGCCACCGGCCTCCTTTAATCAATGTTTCTGTAAGAAAAATCGCCGCTCGCGATCAATCCGAGCTGTATCTTAGAATGAAATCGGCAACAGTCTTAAGCGCTAGGTCGAGAATACTTTTGCTCCCAAAGGTTTGAGCCCTCAATGATTTCGGAGGCTGAGATCCTTCATATCGTCAGTGAGATCCATCAGTACGATGTAGTGCTAGTAGAACTCAAGGATGGAACGATCTTCGGGATCGCTAAGGATGTAGAGTCCGAGCCCGCGTATTTCAGAACGAGAGGTCCAGCTCGCACGGCGGAGGACCGCCGAACGATGCTGGAAGCTGCGAAAGCATGTCGAAGCGAAGGACCCGTCGATTCTGTAACCCTCGATACCCTACTTAATGGGCTGAGAGGAATGAAAACTCGTCACGTCTGGCTTGAAAAAAGAAGGGAGCCTCCTCGCGAAATGGCGTTTCTCAATCTCAAGGAATTGGAGGAATTCTTGAGAAAACACCAAGCATAGTAAATAATTCAAGAGCGAACCCTGCGTGAGACATGAAAATGTTCCATCCCCCCAGGCGGGTTGCTCCTCTAGCCTTCGCTGAGGTAGTCATTGCCCGTTATACAGTCGAACTGAGACTACACTCTTTCTTAGTGAATCTGCCAGATCTTCGGCATTGGGCTGTACCAGAGCGTGCTCTTCCATGGACTGGTGCCGGTGGATTTTGACGCATAAAAAATCATAACTACGTAAATACTAATTACCAAAAACTATACAGTGTTCTTCGGTGGCCATCAATGCAGCAAGCGAAGCTGACCACAAAGGAACTCATGTGCCTACGTGCAGTAGTCACTATTGAAAGTCTGCGTGCTTCACGAATTGCTGCTGCGATTGGCACATCGCCGCCTCATGTATCCCGCGTCGTGGCTTCTCTCGAAGACAAGGTTTTCTCACAACCAAGAAGAATGGCTTTTCTAGGATCGTTGCTCTTTCGGAAACGAAACACGCTACTCTCTGGAGGAGGCTGGTCCTAGAATTCGGGCACATGTCTTTCGAAGAACTGCTTTCTGGCACCAGCCTCGAAGTGCTCTCAGCCATTTGCAATCTAGCTCTAATGAGCAGGAAAGAGATCGCACAAGCCGCGCTCGTATCCGAAGCTTCCGTAGCGCTGGTCCTAACAAAACTGAAACGTGTCGGCGTCGTGCAGAAGGCAGGTGCGACGTACGATGTTTCTCCACGATTCCAGACGCTTAGGGGATTTGTCGTGGAGTTCAGGCACTACCTGAACCAGAGGACTGCACGGGAGTTTGCGAGCGATGCGGTCGTGCTCTGGGAGTGCAACTCCGAGTTCATCATCGAGACCAAGACGTCCCATGCAAAAGACGGTTTTCAGCTTACCGACGTATCGTCGTTTGCCAGGTTCGGCATTTCCTTGCTCGCTCCGAAATCCCATTTCTTCTATTCTCCGTTTCCGAGAACGCGGAAACTCAGGCTTGAAGATGTTGTCCTCCATTCCGTTCTCGTACCCAACACGAGCCTTTTGCCAGTGCTCCTCGTGTGGAAAAAACAGGAGAAGACGATGAGGATTGAGTACCTGGAAGCCCAAGCTGAAAAATACCGTGCCACAGAAATCGTCAGGAAAATCGTGACGTACTTCAGAACCGAAGGTCGAGAGAGAGGGTCTGGCTTTCCTACGTGGGATGAGTTCGTTCTGAGAGCAAAGGAGTATGGAATACTTTTAGTCCCACAGATAATGTAGATCGTGTGACCCAGTCAAAAATGTTCACTGAGGCAGATCTCACCAAAGCTCTAGTCGACGCAGGATCAAAACTGGGACGGAAAATTGCAGCGTATCTCATCGGTGGCTGTGCGATGACGTTCATGGGCAGGAAGGTAGCGACCAAGGATGTCGACATCGTGTTTGGATCGACTAGAGATACGAAGGATTTCATTGCCTCAATACGGCTTGTCGGATTCGAGTATGTTGGCCAGCCGAGCAGCGAGTACAATGCTCTCGGAGACTCAGCCATCATGGAAGATACCAGAGGAATGAGATTCGACATCTTCGATCG
>CAYGWT010000156.1:0-3660 GCA_964353625.1 uncultured Candidatus Bathyarchaeia archaeon
GTCCTACAGGGATCCCAGGAATCTGTTGATTTCTATCTCGGCGTTGTCTGCTGTTATGAAGATTGGAACGTTCTCCATTCCTGTGGCTATGTAGCTTGAGAGCAGCCACCGGCCTGGCGAGAACTCCAGAGTCTTTTCGAGTATGCTCGGATCGATTGTGAATGTTGTGCTGACTAAACTTCGATCATACTGGCGAGGCAGTGTGCCAACAAAGTACGTGTGGAGCTGCTGAAGCGCGTTCGTGTTGAGATAGGCGATTCTCTGTGTTGCGATGCATCCGCCAAGCCCATACTTACGGCCTTGTCTGAGGAGTGTCTCAACCGCGTCTGTGCATTCGCGCTCGATTCCTCGAGCCTCAGATGTCGCGGGAACAAACTCCTGAGCTTCATCGAATACGAACAGAACCCACGGCTTGACCTTGAATTTCCGCTTGCGGTTCCAAAGTGTCTCCCTAGTCAAATCAACCGCAAGCTGCTTGATTGTCACAGGATCAGAGATCGAGAGGGAGATGAGTCGGGTAGGTCCCTCAAGGAGATGATGAATCTTCTCAGTAGTCAGTCCTGGTCTGGTTTTCTCGGCAGCTCCCCTACGAATCGCGTCCAGGAGTTGTTTCCGCGATGTCGCCCAACCGTAGACGTTGCTCTTATCGCTGACTTTGTACCGCTCGACGGCGCCTTGGGCTGTCAAGTCCAAGAACGTAACGAATTCTTCATCGATCTCGTCTAGTTCGTTTCTGTTTTCTTTGGTCATGTATTCGGCGACTGCAGATGATATGGCTTCGAGTGCCTCAAGGTAGACCTGCTTACCGGAGCTTTCGCTCATCATCGAGCCAATCGCCACTAGAATGTCTGTGTAGCGAGGAACCACAAACCTAGGCTTGACGTATCGTTCAACTCTGCCTAGTTCCATTATGGTTTGGAAGGCTTTGACTGGTCTCTCGTCCTTCTCAAACTCCCGCGGCTTCACGACCGAGTCATACAGTTGAGTTGCATCTTTGATCTGATCTTCCAGGACTATCTTGGAAGGAATGGCCTTGTCAGCGAACACGTCCATGAGCAGGAATGGATATTCCATTGAGATGTCAAAGATGACTACCTTCGTGTCCTTGGTGTGGTAGATGAGGCGGCGTAGGACATTCGAGAGTAGGTTAGATTTCCCGCCGCCTGTGAATGAGAAGATGCCGAAGTGGTAGCGTAGTAGGTTCTCGAAGTTCACGTAGATCGGAACCCTGGTCTTCTCAGATTCGAACATCTTTATGACGCCAAGACGCGGGTCCTCACGTGCCACATCGGTCGTTTTCAGCTTCTTCCAGTCGACACCCATCTCCTCAAGGATTCTGCGATTGTACATTTGGTGAATCATATCTTGATTGAGGATGTGCGTCTCCTCTCCAATGATCGGATAGGAGAATCCCTTCACGTACTCTGGCTCGCCTTTGTCCGCGATAACGAGGTCATAGTTGATCGGGATCGCTTGTACTTGGATCATCATTGTGGATTTGTCGTCGGAGTCCCAGTCCCGAACAGACTGCTGGATAATCTCAAACTGCATCGGATAGTAGCTCTGATCCGATAAGCCACGCAAGCCAAAGTGTTCCGGGCGGATGCTGGCGATTTCTGAGAGAGTGAACCTCTCGCCGTCCTTGGTTGCTCGAAAGTTTCTAACGGCAAGTATCATCCCCTCTTCCACTAGACGCATAATGTCTCTCTGATACTCGGCTTTCACGGTGCACTCGTACCGAGCGGTGGTGCTGATCTGTGTAGTTTCGGGCGTCGGGCCGTAGCGCGGGCGAACCACTGCCACACGCGCTTTGAATCTCCCGTCGAAGTCTGTGAAGTATCGCTTAAGGTCCTCTTCTCGTTGATTCAAATTCAGCTCTCCTTTCTCTAAACGTGCTCATATAGAAAACGAACTCGCGTAAGTCATGGTTAGTCATAATCCAGTCCCTCGTCGTTTCAACAATTTTCCTAAACTCACGCGCATGCCACTTCGCGACATTGTCCGCGATGAAGAGAGGCACATTGTGGCCGAATGCTTCAGGAATACTTGTGCTCGTCATCGCACTTAGTACCACCATAGTGAGGTTCTGGATATCATTGCACGCTTCCTTGTTTGGGAAGAGTATTGGTTTCACCTTCTCCTCGACGCCCCCGTACTCGTGAGAAAGCTCGTGTACGAGATTAGGATTCAAATCCAATTCCGGGCACACTAACCGATCCATCAGCAGGACATTGCTACGCAACTTCGGGTCCTGCTCAGCCTGTGCAAGTTGGATATAGGACTTCAAGAACAGCCGCTCAGAGTTCACTCTGTTCTGGACGGCGCCGCTCACAAATCCTTCTCTGCCGGGCGTGTTGTCTTTGCTTAGTTCGGGGACCATGGTCTTGAAGGCGGTGTCGTACTCGACGAGCGCCCATGGAACCGACAGCTTCTCCCAGTTGTGAACAGAGGCGGACTGAAGGAGCATCCTGTCAGTCCTAGGAATGTTATCCATAGCCTCGCCTGATAGGTTAAGCTTCCACATGTGCTCGCTACTGCAAATCTTGACTGCTTGGCGTTGGAAGTCTCGGGCGGCGGTGTCCTTTGTGAGGCCGATCAGTAGAACTGGTTTCTTCCAGCACTCCTCGATCATCATGTTGAGAGAGAAGAGGGTGAGGAAGGCCATGTCAACCGTCGTGAGCCAAGTTTGTTTGCCGGCTTTCGTGATCATCATCGGGTTCGGTCGCTCAGTCAACGGCTGATCAAGGAACAGGCGGTCACCGATGGTGCGCGTGAGCTTCTTCATTCGCTCCCAACAATTCCGATACTCCTCCCTCAGAGCATAGCTAGAGCCTGTCGACCGAATGTAGTTAGCCTTCTCGAGGCCGTCTAGGATCTTCTTGGCTCTACGTTTGCAGTTGGCGTGTTCAGGATGGAGCCGCCCGCAGAGTTCGTCGAGCGTGAGCGAGCTTGCGGTTTCGAGTTCGTAGAGAAGGCGCGGCCTCAGATAGTCGCCTCTAGGTGGTGGGAGGTCGAGCGTCTTGTTGATGAATCGGTAGCGGCAGTAAATCATCTCCTCCATGCGTACTGGTCGGCCGTCGAGGTCATAGCCGCAGAGGCCTGACTTCTCTCTGAGTTCTTGACCATGCGCCGTGTCGCTGATGAGGGCGGAATGCTCGCCTGAAAGGGTCCGATCCATCAGCAGGATCCGCACCTCCTCGTCGACGATTAGCCTGTAGGCGAGATAGAACTCTGAGAACGCCATTATCCAGTCGGCGATTCGAGAATTATCGAATACCGCCTTGTCATCGAGAGGTTTCTTGGCGCCGAGCGTGTCGATCATAGAATCGACATCAGAGACCTCATTCACATAGAGTGGAACACAGCTTGAGATGCCTCGACCATGTTCGAGTAGCTTGCCCGCGTGCTCGACCGACGGCTTAGCGTCCTTGTGGAATGTGATCCAGCCGAAGGAAACGTAGGCGCCGCCGAAGAAGATGATTAAATCGAACATGTTCCGAGCGTATTCGGTTCCGTCGACAGCCGCGAACTTCACACGATCGGAGCCGAACAGCTTCAAAGCGGTTTCGTACGCCCCTTCCACGCTGAAGTCTTGAACGATAAGGTTCGAGAGGAGCACGTCATAGACGCCGCTTGCTGAGGAGAATCGTTGGCTATAGT
>CAYGWT010000157.1:0-3732 GCA_964353625.1 uncultured Candidatus Bathyarchaeia archaeon
GCCTGGAGACGCGCTCGCGAAGGACTTGATACGAACTGATTTGACTCCTATTCGGATTGCCCATCATTTCTTAGAGCTTTTTCGCTCTCCTTGGCATAATTGTCACCCTTTCGCTAAGATTGCTTAGATCAATGGCGTCAAACCAGTCTTCCATCGTCATTTCCGGTTTCGGAGCATCCACGACGACCCTATCAAGCAGCGCCTGGAGATTCCGCAGCAGATCATCGATTGATGTGCCGCTGACAACTTCAATTTTATAGGGTGAATTCAGACTTTGCGCGTCCCTATTCAGTCCTGGAATCGTGACAAGAATGGTGCAATGCATGGGGTTGAGGGCAAAAGCGATATTTGATAGGAGGCATCAAGGCTCTAAGTCAGAGTCAAGTTCGGTGATTAGTGTTTGTCGGCGACTGCTCGGACATTGACCGGAATTCCGGGTTTGGATGAGATATTGGGCGGAGGGATACCTGCGGGGAGAGTAGTACTTGTGGTGGGAGGCCCCGGGGCAGGAAAGACCATCTTGGCCAGTCAGTTCTTGGTGAACGGGATCAAGAACTATGGTGAGAACTCAGCCTTCGTGAGCCTAGACGAGAGCAAGCAACACTATTACTCGGAGATGGAGAAGTTCGGCTGGGACATAGCCAAGCTTGAGCATGAACGGAAATTCGCCTTTGTCGACGCATCGCCGATCAGGACTATTCCTGGGGAAGTGAAAATAGGAAAGATGACCATCGGCAAGAAGGATTTCTCACTCCTAAGCCTGATCGAAGGAATCAAAGCTGGAGTCAAGGCAATCGGTGCAAAGCGAATAGTCATCGACCCGATCGCTTCCCTAGTCTTTCAGTTCCCAGACATTGTGTCGAGAAGAAATGCGGTCCTTGATCTAATCGAGGCGCTCGTTGAAACCGGTGGAACATGCATGATCACAACGGAGCTGAGAGCCCCTGGACTGGAGAGAACTGTCCAGCTAGAGGAATACTTGGCTCATGGAGTCATTGTCCTGCAGACAGTGCAGGTAGGCCGATCTATTGTTCGCTCGTTGCAGGTTGAAAAAATGCGTGAAACAGCAATCGACATGCAGCCTCGGCCTTACCGTATCAACTCGTCCGGAATCGAAGTATTCCCGAAGGAAAGCATCTACTAAGCGCTGTCGTGCAGATACGGCATCTTATCGCAGGCTTTGCGCAGAGTCTCATCGCCCTGCTGAACTTCCGCGCTAGCGTTCTGCTCAAGTGAAATGATTTTCTGCTCAGCAAGACGCAACTTCTCCTCAAGATCCTTGCTGAGATCGCGGAGACTGTCCAGCTTCTTACAGTCCTGGTTTCGCGTGAAGTCGGCTGGCCATAAATACCCTACAGATGCATAAATTGATTCATGGGATTCCAATCCCGGGCGCGGACAGCAAGAGACTTTGGCCGACGACCCGGAAAGAACAAACCTCAGACCAAGCCCGGAAAGCGGCGAACTGACACAGAGCACCGACTCGAAGAGGAACACTTCGCAACCCCTGCAGAAGTCGCTGGCAGAGCACTCAATATTCTAAGTCGGCTAGGAGATCAGAGATTCGGAATAGCTCCATTCCATGAGCACCACGACCGATGGCTGCTCAACGTTCGAAACGTCCTCTCCGAATTCGAAGCAAATTCCGCAGTCACCGTTGATGACAGATTCAAAGAGGAACGCTCACGAATACTCTCGGACATCGAACTGACTTTGAATGATAAGCGAATCAAAGAAGCAGCAAACGATGAGACGGTTCGCAAACTAGACCGCGGCCTACTGAACGCCAGGAGTCTTCTTGCACAGACCGATAGGGAATACGCTGCCAAGATGAGTGAGATCGCTCGAAAGAGAGAGAGCGTAGTGAAACCCGTAGCCACGAATCTCGGAAGACTCCGAGGAGAACTGAATCGAATAGCCCGCATGAGGGCTGGGTTTCTCAGAGGTATCTCAAAGAAGACCAAGGCGAAGAAGACGACCGAAGCAGCTCGGACACTAGATACTACAAAGGAGGAACTTGCGAGAATCGAGAAATCCATTGCTTCCGAACAGGAGAAGCTGAAAAGCGAATATGACCGAAGAAGACGCCAGATAGTTGAGCAGATCGCAAAATCTCAGAAAGAGATCGAGGACATTGACGCTGGAATGCAGGCTGATGAATCCTTAGACGCGCGACATGCAGCGTGCGATGCGATGATCAAAGCTCTCAACTCGCTTCTCCAAAGGAGACAATCGACGCCGGGGAACATGAGCGAGTCCTGACGATTCCTTGCCATTGCAAGAATTATCTGCGGTGGTTTGATATAGCCACTATGATCAGTCGCCCCTGAAGAGGTAACACAAGATGCCATACTGCCCAAAATGCGGCAAGGAGATTCGAAGTGATGCAATATTCTGCACGAACTGTGGCACAACGCTAGAAATTGGAGCGGCATTCCCGCCATCTGCGCCTACACCTTCAGGATACATTCCGCCCAGCCCTTTGGGTGACTTGGGATCGCGGATAGTCGCAGGCATCATAGACTACATCATAATCGGCATTGTGGCAGGGATACTGTCCATCTTCTTGCTCGTACCGTGGATTATGACCGGAGCTAGAATGATGGGAACATTCGGGCCGGCTTGGGTCGGCGGAATTCTTGGAATAGTAGGAGTCATGTGGATCCTCTGGTTAATCTACTTCACTTACTTCGAGGGTACCTCTGGCCAGACAATAGGCAAGAGTCTCATTCACATCAGAGTGGTCAAGGAAGATGGTTCAAGATGCGATCTCGGTTCAGCTCTGGTCAGGAACATTCTCAGAATAATCGACCATCTACCGTTCCTATATCTACTCGGAATCATCTTGATAGCAGCCACAGATAAGAGGCAACGCTTGGGCGACATGCTCGCAAGAACGATTGTTATCAAAGCATAGAACAAACTGATTAGCTCAAGTCCAATGCCTTTGGTCAAAGTTTGGTGCGTTCTGCATCACTCTGATCGCCCTGCTCGATCCAAGTGACAATTATCTCAGTAAGCTTCACTGCGGCTTCTTGGACACGGTCGCTTAGAGTCTCTCCAAATGAGTCTGTTGGACGGATACCAACCGTAAAGATCCGGATGCTCTTGGGTATCCGATCGGGCTGGAATTTCTTGTATAGTTCGAGCGCAGTGGCGAAGTTCGCGCCATGAGGAGACGAAGCGTGCAATGTGTCCTCGAAGTCTTCGGGGCCGAATTCTCGTATCTGTCCTGTATCAGTGTTCTCAGCAGCGTAGGAGTCAACGATTACAACTTCATCGTATCCGAGTATCTCCTCGACCAGCTTGATACCGCTGGCGCCGAGTTCCTTGACTTGTAGATCGGCTCGGGATTGAACCCTATCGCTTACCATCCTCGTAACGTAGATGCCTACGCCGTCGTCTCCCATTATCGTGTTTCCGATGCCGAGGACGAGTCTTTTCACTTTGATCAGTCCCTGAACTGGCTTCGGAAGGGCCTCTTCAGGGCCTAGCTTAATCAGGAGATGGCCTATGGATTTCGTAGTCTTTGCAGTAGTGCCCTTTCCCTGTTGTAGATGTTGACCTCGAGAGGCATCTGTCCTGGCAGAGTGTGTGTGGCGCAGCCGTAGCATGGGTCATATGCCCTGAAAGCCATCTCCACCATGTTCAGTAAATCTTCCGAGACTTCGCCGTTCTTGATCAGTCCCTGCGCTGCCTGTTTGATGGACATGCTTATCGCCGCGTGGTTGT
>CAYGWT010000158.1:0-1708 GCA_964353625.1 uncultured Candidatus Bathyarchaeia archaeon
TCCCACATAGCGAGTCGGGGGTTCGATTCCCCCACCTACATTATTTTGGGTCTACGAGGCCTACAAAACCATCTGCCTGATTGGCAATCCTGTTGAGCGAGTCCGAGTCTCGTGAAAATTACTTGGTTACTGTCTCTCCAACTTGATGTCAAGACCCTGGCAGAAGAGATCGAGTTCGTCAAAGAATCCTGAAGGAACTGGCTCGTTGGCCATATTCCTCCAGAAGACGATCTCACCTTTTGCAAGCGTTGAGAGCCTCTGCCTCAAGTTGTCGATCCCGACAATCGTGACTTCCGAATTTGTGATCTCGGGCAAGGTTTTCTCTCGGTTTGTGCCTGGGAGAAGGCTGAAGTGCCACTTCCCATCTCCTGGATTCCACGAATAGAGTTCAATTCCCTTGAAGGCAGGTTTGGCGGCCCGTTCAAGTTGAGCACCGCTACATCCAACGAGAACTATAAGGCAGATTGTGAGGACGACTCGCATCTTCATTGCTCTCCACATAGAGGCAGGTGGGTGGATCAAGTAACCATCGGCAATCTCTCAGCGCGACGGTCTTGACTTGATGAACCGGTAACCGCCCTTGGTCGCTCCCCATACCTGAACGCCAGTCGAGTCAAAGCCTCGATCCCAACTAAACAGGTAAGTCGATGTAACCACCACCTCCGACGTGGCGTAGACTGCACCGCGAAGGTCGCTCGGACACTCGTGACCGACAGTGCTTCCAACGAAAGCAGTGTCGCCCGAGGGGCGAAGCATGATCGCACACCCGTCTTTCTTCGACAGAGAATCAGGTGTGAGAAGGTTTAACTCCCGCGGCTCTTTCCACGCACCGGCAAACCGCAGGGGTTCCGGAAGCGTGAACACTTCACTTTGGACGGTAGTGTCATTGATTCGAGACAGTCGGTACACCCGCTGACGGTAAGGTCTGTCCAGTTTGGCAGCTGTAGCCTGCTCAACATATAGCCAGCAGCCGTCGGTGCGACCGGTCCAGATCGGCGTCATTTCAAGTCGAATGTCAAAATAGCTGGTATCCGATTGCGCCTGATCGGCACTCGAAAACGAGCCTGACATCCATTCGCGCAATTTCAGCAACTCCTTGTCTTCAGCCGATTGAGCGGCCGCGAAAGCAACCGCCAAGGCGGAGCACACAATCACTCCGAGAACTGCGAGCCTGGATATCGACATGTTACATACTCCTTCTCAGTTCTTGTCATGAGCACGGCGCCCAATATGAGGGGACACTCCGCCAGTGGCAACCGGTTTCTGGTACACAGGAGAATCAATGACTTAGGATCATCTGATTCTGGTTAGATTAGCCATGTGAAGCTTCTGCCCCCGCTTTAGTTCAATCGGACACAAGTTCAATTTTGATTCTGTCGGGATCCTCAAAGAAAACTGCATAGTTGTCATCGCCTCCGGCATGCGGATGCCGGTCTTGATAGAGGATGCTAATTCCCCTCCGCCGCAACTCGGCAGTTATATTGTCGACGTGCTCTTGAGAATGAGCATGAAAGGCCAGGTGATTGAGGCCAACACGACAGCGATGGTAAGGCACATCAAGAAAGCGAAGCTCCGTCTGTACGAAAACGATATAGGTGTCGCCCAATCTCCAGCTTTGACCCCTATCCCAAGACTGGTATAGTTCATAGCCGAGGTTCTCAAGGAACCAACTCCAGAATGCAATCGACCGGTTCAGATCGGAGACGTA
>CAYGWT010000159.1:0-3852 GCA_964353625.1 uncultured Candidatus Bathyarchaeia archaeon
TAGCCTTCTGCGTGTCCTTATGATCCAGCAATGAGTCATAATCTTGGGGAAGGATTTTCTCCAGCTCTTCATAGCTACCAATACCGGGACCTGCCAAGTCCGCCTTTTTGTCAGCCATTATTTTACTCCTCTTACAAATGCGCATTCATGCTAAACGCGGTGAATCCCCGAGCCCTCGCTTAGGTCGAATTGTCTCGTTGGGTTGCACTTTTTGACGACAGTTAAAGCTGTTACGGCGCACAAGTATGATCTCTCTGGTCGTACTAACACTTCCTTACTCAGAGCTATCGGATGGTTACCTTCGTGAGGGACATGTGCTTCCTGGCTTTTTCACATCGCTAGCAGTCACCGTTCTCGTCCTCGCGGATACATCTCCTGTGCCTGGAACTAGCAAAGCCGCCGTGAAGCATGCCGTCTCCTGTTGATACTGAAGGCTCGCGACCAGTTGTCCTCTTGTTCCAAAACTATTTCTCCAGTGTCTCCCAGATAATGCGACGCGTGATGCATTCATGAACAAGACGCTGGAAGAGTTCAGAGAATACCGCGAGAAGATGAACGAGAAGATATTGGCATCGGGCAACTAACAGATTCAGCGTTTTTTCAATCTCGACTCACGAGCCTACGAGCCAGGAGCCTTGCCCAGCAAACCTAAGGAGCTACTTGGTCTGATAGCATCGGTGGTCCTAATGTGCGACGACTGCATAACGTATCATGTAATCCGTTGCAAGGAGGAAGGAGTGACTTCTCCCGAATTCTATGAGGCACTGAATATTGCTTTGGTCGTTGGCGGGTCAATCACAATCCCGCACTTAAGACGAGCAGTCGAACGCCTCGAAGAATGCGAACGGCTCAAAAAGACCAGCTCGAAATAGAACTTGAGACCTTCGAATCTCAGAAGGAAAAGCTAGGGTTAGCGACGGAGAGATCCAATTTGATCGACACACATGCGCATCTGCAATGGCCTGCCTTTGACAAGGACAGGGAAGAGGTTATCGAAAGAGCTTTCGCGACTGGGTTGAGTGCAATCGTCAACGTCGGATATGATCTCAACGCTAGTCGCCAAGCTGTTCAAATCGCAAACAATCACAAGAACATATACGTAGTCGTCGGAATCCATCCGCACAACGCGAAAACGATGACCGCTTCGGTGCTTGACTCGCTCCGAGAACTCGCCCAGAACACAAAGGTCGTCGCAATCGGTGAGATTGGACTTGACTACCATCGGGATCTCTCCCCAAGAGCACGACAAAAGGAAGCGTTTGAACAGCAGATACTCCTGGCAAAGGAGCTAGACTTACCAATTGTAGTACATGACCGTGAAGCGCACAATGACGTCTTGGAAGTGATACGTAGCTTCGGCAAAGATGTGAATGGAGTTCTTCACTGCTTCTCCGGAGACTTGGATATGGCGAAGAAAGTCATCGAACTGGACTATTCGATTTCGATCGCGGGACCCGTGACCTTTCCCAACGCAAGAATACTACATCAGCTTGTCCAACATGTGCCAGACGAATCGATCGTTCTGGAAACTGACTGTCCGTTTCTTACACCTCAATCGAGACGAGGGGAAAGAAATGAACCCATGTATGTTCTTGAAACTGCGAAGAGAGTCGCAGAGCTAAAAGGAATGCAATTGGATGAGCTAGACAAGCTCACGTCTCAGAACTCGAAACGGATGTTCCAGATCGACTAGGAATCAACGAGCCTCACGCTAAGAACGTGTCAACAACGGGATTCTCTTTCTGAGGTCTTCAATGTTCTTCTTAACCTGATCTGCACCTGTCTCTGGACTATCTTCTCGTGAAGGCTCACTCCGCAAGGTCTTAGGCGGCGTCACATGTGTGCTTTTCTTTGACGCGTTTCTCCATTCATCTGAGATATTGTTGGTTGGATGAAGCTCAGCGAGCGAAGCGGCTATCACGGTCCAGCACCGCGCTACGTTCGCCGGATTGTATCCTCCACCGCCAACGGCCACGATCCTACCGGACGCAACCTCGTGAGCGAGCTTATGTAGAGTGGTGATGATTTCCTCGTACGTACGCGTGGTCAATCTGAGATGTGCCAGCATATCGTCCGCATGCGAGTCAGCCCCGCACTGAGCTATGATGAATTGTGGCTTGTAGGCTCGAACCAGTGGCGGAACGATCTCTCTGAATCCTCTCAGGTAGGGATCGTCTCCGGTACTCGGGAGTACTGGTATGTTGATCTTGAGACCTTCCGCACCCTTTTCTCCCGTCTCAAATGTGAATCCTGTCCCAGGGAACAAGTATCGCCCATCTTCATGTAGATCCACGTCAAGAACTCCCGCGTCCGCGTAGAACCCATACATTACACCGTCGCCGTGATGCGCGTCCATATCAAAATACATAATCCGCTCGAGACCGTGCTTCTTCTTCAGGTATGCGATTGCAACAGCTGGATCGTTGAAGACACAGAAACCTGAAGCTCTATCTTCATGCGCATGATGGAGACCTCCTGAGATATTCATTCCGTGATCCGCCTGACCCCCCATGACCGCGTCGACGGCACCCAAAGTGGCTCCAACTGCCATCGCTGAAGCTTCATAGATTCCTTTGAATGCAGGAGTGTCGCCGAGATCAAGGAGGCCGTGCCCTGACTTGCTCAACCGTTTCACTAAACTCACGTACTCTTCTGTATGAAAGAGTCTAACCTCTTCCTCGCTCGCCACACGGGGTGCAACCACTTTTACATGCTGATCGTCAAAGAGGCCCTTCGCACGGGAGAGCTCGTAGGTCAACTTCAACCGAATTGGCGCTAACGGATGGTCTGGACCGAAATCGTACTTCGAGAAGTCGTCGCTGTAAACATAGGCGAGTCTAGGCTTCGCTGATCTCGCGCTCAAAGCTCGTCATCCAATCTAGGATCAACCGAGGGTAATAGTTCTGTGGTGCTCCCACGAACCTTAACGAATTTGCGGATACCCGAGCGTCCGATCGAAGAGCAGCATCATGCCTGCGTTGATCGCATAATAAGTCGTCAAGAACGGGTAACCATACTTCTTGATTCTCCTCAATGACGTGTACGCAGTCATTTCAGGGTTGAAGACGATTGGACCCTGATGCCTCATCCGAAGACTTAGCGTCACATCCTCTGAAAGGACTCTGCTCTCATCGAATCCTCCAGCATCCCAGAATGGCTTCTTGCGGTATGCACAGTTGAACCCGGCGACGTGCGGGCGTCCCAGCCTCAGCGAGAAGCGTTGCATCCATCCAGTCGCAACATCATACGCAAGTCTATCCAGTTTCGATCCCTCATGCGGAAGCGTTGGGCCAGTAACTCCGGCAGCATTCGGGTTAGAGTCGAACGTACGAGCGATTTCCTCAATCCATCTCTCACATGCAATAGTGTCAGCATCGATGAATGCGAGGATGTTTCCTTTCGCGTGCTTTGCTCCAATATTCCGTGCCGCTCCAACCGGAGACGGTTCAACTATGACTTTGTCAGCATACTCCTCTGCAACCTCTGCGGTGCGATCCGTGCTGCCTCCATCAACCACGATGGTCTCAAATTGTCCTTTTCGAGACTGACGTGAAAGAGATTGGAGACATTTTGGGAGATACTTCTCTTCATTCAACGCGGGAACTATCACAGAAATATCACAGGCACCGATCACCAAGACGTTCTTGAACTTGGGTCCAAAGAGAAAAGGGCGTGATCCAATCTCAAGTGACAACAATTCCCCTCTAGCTAACATCTGAGCTATCAGATTCTGTAAGGGCTCAAACTGGCACCGAAGAATCGAGAGCATTTGCAGATGTGAGCTGATCTCAAAGGGTTGTAGAAGCTTCCAAGACTGAGCGATCATTATCACCCAGAGATCCGGCGCCCTAA
>CAYGWT010000160.1:0-3138 GCA_964353625.1 uncultured Candidatus Bathyarchaeia archaeon
CACATCACCCGGAAAGGCAGCAAACGAGCTCGATGGATACTAACCCAATGCGCCCAATCCGCAAGACAACACGACCCACGCATGAAAAACTTCTATGAACGAATCGAACGCAAACATGGCTCCAGCAAAGCAATCGTAGCCGTAGCCCACAAAATGTTAACCATCATGCACGTCATGCTAACCCGAAACGAACCATACCAAGGCGAGAACAAACAACTCACACAGCAAAAACATAAACGCCTCAACCGGATAGCCAACATGACTTGAACGCCACGCAGAAGAGCCAACCCCAGAGAAACATCCACGAGGCTACAGACTTTTCATAGGTGGGTAGGCTGGTGGCACACACACAACTACTGGCTACGACGATTCAATTTGCTTGCTTGGCATGGCTTGGTTGGTAGAACGATATTGCACACAGCAGGGTAAGTAAGTGGCAAGAGTCAAGGCGAAAGAGACCAGACACCTTTCCCATGGAGGGCATACCGAAAGCTCAGAAGGCGAGTCCAAGGCAGGCATATCCACACCGTTGTGGAAGACATCGCACAAGATCAGTACAATGAACGAGAAGCCTCTCCATGAGGCCCTGAAGCAGTGGTATGTGCAATCCGGCGATATGCTTGAGGTGCCTGTCGATGGATCCATTATCGACATTGTGCGTGGTGACCTCCTTGTGGAGATTCAGACGCGTAATTTCGCGGCGATAAAATGGAAGTTGGAGAAACTCGTGGCGCACCACCGCGTGCGCTTGGTTTACCCGATACCGAGTGAAAAGTGGATCGTGAAGCTGACAGACCAAGAGAATAGTCCCGTCAACCGTCGCAAATCGCCCAAACGTGGGGCTCCTGAGCATGTCTTCGACGAACTAGTGAGTCTTCCCAAACTGCTTCTGAATCCCAACTTCTCGGTTGAGCTGTTACTCATCCACGAGGAAGAGGTGCGCCGATACGACAACACCCGCGCCCGGCGTAGGCGAGGATGGGTCACCTATGAGCGCAGGCTGCTGAGAGTGGTTGGGCAACGGATCTTAGAAGCGCCCGCAGACATGCGCACCTTTGTTCCCTCTGCTTTAGCCCAACCGTTTACAGCGTCTGACCTCGCCACTGCCATGGCCATACCGCGCAGACTTGCCCAGAAGATGGTCTATTGCCTGCGGCTCATGGGTTGTATCGCCCCGGTGGGGAAACGCGCCAATTCCATCCTGTATGTCCGGTCAGATTCCTGAGTGACAGTTGGCGTTGATTACATGCGTCACTTCAAACTCGATCGCGTCGAACGGTTACACGTCTAATCCTGGTTGACTTGCGCCTTCTCACTCGTTTGAACCCTAATACTTCAGTTTTATCGCACCCCTACTGAGCAGCGCACCGTGTTAGGGAACCTCGAAATGGAGCAGAGCCTTCGTTTCGTCACGAAAGATCGTTGTGGAAGGTACTCCAATCATAAACGTCTCGATACGTTTTCTCGGACGTACGTGGATCCAGATGCTCTCTCCCCACACTTCCGTATCGACGTTCTTGAGCAGATGACGCATAACACGACGCATTACAAACGAGCTACGTTTCAGCGCCTCGTTCGCGTTAGCATCATCGATAGGTAAGATTTCCGCGTTACCACGGAACTGGATGCTCTTCATCGGAGCTGGAATCAGCGGCCAAGGCACCGGAATATGAACCGCGACCCGCGGGTCACGTCGCACATTGCGAGCCTTCACAGTTTTGGCGCTAGTTAGGATATACAAGTCCAATCCCCGAGCGAAGTAGCTTACGCCTGCAACATGCGGACCTCGAAGACCCTGCGTGGCAAGTACGCAGAAATTGCGCTTGGCGATGAGTCGAGTAAGCTCTTCAAGAGTGTAGGACACAGTCGTTCACTTCTCCGTTAGTTTGGGGAAGGGGAAATGTGATTGTTCTTTTCTGTCTTGTTGTGTGTTCTTCATATACAAGTATGTATGTGAAGAGCAAATACCAAGCACTCTGATTGTCATGGATCTGAAGGGAAGAGAAGATCTCGGATGGTAGAAACTGCGTTAGACAATGGTCACGAGACCTGGAAGGTATTCTTTAGAAAGCATTGGAAAATGCTTGTCTTATTTGCGGCAGCAGCTATTTCGGCATCGATCGGCGCAATTCTTGTCTATTTGTGGCTCGTAGGAGATGCTCAATCAACCGGCATGGTACCTACGAGTCTAGGTCTATGGACGATGGGACATTTAGTGACTTTTGTCTTACATTTGATATTCTGGGAAGTTCTCCTCATCGGAATCCCGTTAGGCATAGCAGTAGTAGCAGGTTGGTTATGGTGGAAGAAGCTACCTGATCAGGAAAAGAAAGAATATCATTTCTTCGGCACTCGCTCGCGCACGACAAGCGGAGGAGGATCAATCTCGCTACTATTTTGGATTGCGTTCTGCATCAAAATATTCCTTGATGGAAACTGGAATGTTGCCTTTTCAACCTGGACATTCGACTATCTCGTGTATTCTTGTCTTTCGGCATTGATCTGGATTCTAGTAATCTTCGGGATTCCTATCGCCTTAGGAGTCATCTGGTGGATAAACCATGAGATGAAAAAGAAGCCCTAGGATCTTTTCGCTTGCCCTCGCAATCGCCGTAGTCGGTGTGGCGTATCTTCTCATAGGCGTATGCTATCTTCCCTTTTGCTTGGCCTCCTCCACTGAGGGGGTTGTCGCGGTCACATTAGCGTTGCGCGGCACTGGGACGATCGAGGTCTTCATTCTTGATCCAATTGCGATATCATGGCTTAGCCTGGTTTTGTATTCGTTCTTGTGATTCTGGTTTTTCGTGTTCTAACTGGGCTTAGTCCACTCCTTGTACTCTTGGGTCTTGCCATATTGTTCTTCCGAGTATTGGAATAGCTCTCTACGTGAAGGAATAGCTGCCAAATACAAGTGAGCGGTCTTTTATGTGTGATAGACGAATGACACAGCATGACCAAACTAGCGAAAACAACACTTGTTGACGCGCCGCTTCTAGGAAGCTTTGTCTGGTTGATAGGTTATTTGGCTGGAATAGTTCTCTATTTCTTCCTTTCACCTGACATACTCGGGTGGGTTTTGTGTGCAATTTTCACTCCAATTGTCATTCTTCTATGTTACAAAAGATTCGCCAAGAGAGA
>CAYGWT010000161.1:0-1638 GCA_964353625.1 uncultured Candidatus Bathyarchaeia archaeon
CCCACACTCAGGCTTAGAGTTGCCATCAGATGGATGGTTACTACTTCCTCCTCGCGTTTTGTATGTGGAGGAGAAGACGAAGTTCGGAAAAAAAAGCCTGGACCTAATTCTGCACTCAGCCAATCGTTCGATCTATTCCAGTCTGCGTACTATGTGGTATCCGAATTCTGTTTTCACGATGGGGGAGAGTTGTCCTTTCTGAAGAGTGAACGCGGCCTCTTCGAATTCCCTAACCATTCTTCCTCTACCGAAAGTGCCAAGGTCTCCGCCGCGCTTTCCCGAAGGGCAAAGTGAGATCTCACTGGCGATATTTGCGAATTTCTCCCCTCTTTCCAGCCTCTCAATGACCGCTTGCGCTTCTTTTTCGGTCTTCACAAGAATATGAGCACAATGAATTTCGTTGGGCATGAACAATCGCTCTAAATCTTTGCGGGCGATGACAAGACAAATACTAGATAAACATGTTGGGAAGGCGCACCAGATGCACGGTTGCGACTTCTGAACTCGTTGAGCAAGTCACCATGGCAGCGTCTTCAGAAATGCAAGTCGAATGTAGTGGGATCAATTCCTGTACGAGGCGCCATACAAGGACTTGTCTGCCAAGCAGCCGGACGATGAGGCTTAGTTAATCCAAGCATTCAAGACCATGGACAACGATTCTGTGGCTAGGAATGCTTTGAAGACAGTTGGAGATCCTATGCTTGGGGAACGCAAGATCATTGATCTGATTGTAAGTAGACTCAACAAGATGCCTCGCATGCCCATACCGTTCGGAGACGATGTTTCCGGAGTAGCGATTGGAGGGGGCAGGCTAGCCGTTCTGAAATGCGATATGCTGGTTGGAAGAACAGATATTCCAAAAGGCATGACCCTTCGACAAGCAGCGAGAAAAGCTGTTGTAGTGAACGTTAGCGATCTGGCGTCGAAAGGCGTGCAGCCTCGTGCCGTAATGGTTTCCCTCGGCCTTCCACGTACATTTACTTCGCGAGATGTTGAAGAAATCGCGAAAGGACTTGATGAAGGAGCGAGGGAATACGGTACGTATGTTATCGGAGGCGACACGAATGAATGCGATGACCTCGTAATCGGCTGCTACTTATTCGGCATCACTGAACGACGTCTGATGGTTCAAAGGAACGGTTCAAAGCCAGGAGATGTGGTAGCGGTGACGGGAGAGTTCGGGAACACTCTGGCTGGCCTAAAGGCACTCAGTGCCGAAACGGAAATCCCATCCTCGTTGAAGGAGATACTACTTGCGAGCGTGTACTCTCCGAAAGCACGGCTCAAGGAGGGCCTCGCCCTGGTTCACGCTCGAGTCTTGACAGCCTCGATGGATTCCAGCGACGGGCTGGCTTGGAGTCTCCATGAGATTGTGCGTGCAAGCTCAGTGGGCATCGAGATCGATTACGTGCCTATTTCAGAAGCGGCTTCAGAATATGCTCGGATTGCAGGGATAGACCCAACGGATCTCGCGCTGTATGGAGGAGAAGAATTCGAACTCGTTGTATGCCTAAAGAAGAACCAAACGAAGAGGGCTATGCGTGCGGTCAAGTCTCTGCATGCGATCGGGCGCGTTACACGCGACGTGGGAAATGTGACTCTTCTAAGAGAAGGAAAGCGGATCCCCGTTGAATCTCG
>CAYGWT010000162.1:0-2444 GCA_964353625.1 uncultured Candidatus Bathyarchaeia archaeon
AAATCAGTGACCACCTGCGCAAATCTCTGTCCCTCGGCAGCGGAAACCCATTCCAGCTTGACCCGCTCCGGCTCGATTCCCAACTGGGGCAAGAGTTTCTTGAGAAGCAGAATCCTCCTCAATGTTTTGTAGTTCCCCTCCAGGTAGTGACAATCTCTAGGGTGGCATCCCCCTATGAAAACACCATCAGCTCCTTTCTGGAACGCCTCCAGAACATACACAGGAGCTACCGCACCAGAACACATTAGCCTTATCATTCTTAGATTGGGAGGGTATTGGAACCGGCTTATCCCGGCAAGGTCGGCACCGGCATAGGCACACCAGTTACAACAGAAGCCAACAATTCTGGGCTCAAAGTTGTCCATCATCATACTCCTGCTAAAGCAGCGTCAAGCATTGCTGAGATTTCTCTTCTCGTAAATCCTCGCTGCTGAACAGCACCGGAGGGACAGGCGGCACAACAAGTGCCACAGCCTTTGCAAAGAGCTTCGTTTACGGCAGAGACCCCCTTGTCTCGATTCACAGCTATTGCCCCGTAAGGGCAGAGCACTTCGCACACGCCGCAACCACTGCATAGCGCCTCGTCCACCCAAGCGACGATTCCTTCGCCGATTATGGCGTCCTTAACCAATATCGTAGTAGCACGGGAGGCAGCAGCTTTGGCTTGGGCAATGCTTTCCTCAAGGGATTTTGGTGCGTGGGCCAGCCCGCACACAAAGACCCCATCCGTGGCAAAGTCAACAGGACGGAGTTTGACGTGTGCTTCCAGGAAGAAGCCGTCTTGATTCACCGGCACCTTGTACAGCATCGCCAGCTCTCTCACATCCGGTGAAGAGACCATCGCTACACTCAGAACAAGGATGTCGGCATCAATAGCTATATCGTCGCCGAGCACCTTATCCTTAACCTGGACTCTTAGCAGAAGCTGGCTACCTTTTCTCTCCTGTCTTACTCGAGGCTTATCCTCCGGATCGTAATTCAGGAAGATGACCCCTTTGCGCCTTGCCTCTTCATAATACTCCTCGTAAAATCCGTACGTCCTTATATCCCTGTATAGGACGTATATGTTCATCTCAGGTTTCATCTCTTTGAGCGTCAAGGCATTCTTGATTGCTTCGTTGCAGCATACCCTGGAGCAATAAGGCCGTTCATCACTCCGGCAACCCACGCACTGAATCATTACCAGATTGTCACAGTCCACGATATCCGGGTTCTTTCTCACTATTTCTTCCTCGAGTTCAAGTTGAGTAAGCACCCTCGGATCCCTTCCATAGAGATATTCGTCCGGCTTGTATTCTTCAGCCCCGGTGGCGATTATGGCGACACCATGGTCTATCTTCTCTATAACTCTACCTCTATACCTCATTATTTCTGTGGTGAAATTGCCGACATACCCACGGACGTCTACAATCCACGTATCAGTATATACTCGGATCTTGGAGTGTCTCTGCACTTTCTTGATAACTCCGTCAAGAAATTCCTGGACGTCCTCGCCATCAAGGTTGTAGTGTATCCTTCTGGCCACTCCGCCAAGCATGTTGCTCTTTTCAATAAGATGAACCTCAAATCCCTGTTCTGCTAACGTCAGGGCGCTGGTCATTCCTGCTACCCCTCCTCCAATAACCAGCGCAGAACGATTGACTGGCAGAGACAAAGGCTTCAAAGACTCAATCAGCCTCGCCTTGGCTACCGCCATTCTTACCAGGTCTTTTGCCTTCTCAGTTGCTTTGTACGGCTCCCGCACATGTATGCAGGAGTGCTGGTCTCGGATATTCGCCATCTCGAAAAGATATGGATTAAGCCCGGCCTTTCTGATTGTCTCTCGGAACAAAGGTTCGTGAGTCCTCGGGGTACAAGAGGCGACAACAACCCGATTAAGCTTGTATTCCTCGATTACCTTCTTTATCCTCTCCTGAGTATCCTGAGAACAAGTGAAGAGATTTCTCTCAGCATAGACCACGTTGGGTAAGGTCTTGGCAAATTCAGTGGCATCAGGGACATTTACATACCCGCCGATATTGATTCCGCAGTGGCAGATGAAGACGCCGATTCTTGGCTCTTCTCCCAGCACATCTTTTTCCGGCGGGTACTCCCTCTTCCTGGTCAAAGTATTCCTTGCCGAGGCCAGAAAAGCAGAAATCTCACCAGCAGCACCACTCGCCTGCATCACCGTCTCGGGAATGTCTTTCGGTGCCGAAAAAGCGCCACAGACGAATATTCCAGGCTTGGAAGTCTCCACCGGTGAGAACGGCTTTGTTTGACAGAATCCGTAAGGATTAAGCTGGATTCCAACCTCCTTGGCAAGCTCAACCAATTCTGGAGAAGACTGGAAACCTACAGAAAGTACAACCATGCTGAATTTCTCAGTCCTTATTGCGCCATCCTCGGTGGTAAATTTGACTACCAGGTCACCCGTGCTATCTACCGCTTCCACGCTGTAAACC
>CAYGWT010000163.1:0-2722 GCA_964353625.1 uncultured Candidatus Bathyarchaeia archaeon
AAGGATGATGCGACCGGAAGATCATTCCAAGGACACTGAAGCCAAGACAAAATATACTCGTTGCGGGGTCGGGCATACCGTTCCGTCGGTGTTCACAACTGGCTACCGATATGCAAGAATGGGCTACACGACCGTCTTTGAGCCGGCCACTCCGCCGCTCTTGGCGCGTCACACGCATGAAGAACTGAATGATATTCCGATCATCGACAAGGGATGCTTCCCGCTTTTCGGCAACAACTGGTTTGTTATGGAATACGTCAAGGAGGGAAGAATCAAGGAGCTTGCAGCCTACGTAGCTTGGATGCTTGAAGCGACAAAAGGATACGCGATAAAGATCGTGAACCCGGGCGGAATCGAAGCTTGGCGTTGGGGACAGAACCTTAGGCACCTAGACGATACTGTTCCGAACTTCGACGTAACCCCAAGAGAGATTGTGAAGGCTCTCTGTCAGGTGAACAAGCTCCTCGATTTGCCACACGCGGTCCACATTCATCCTAACGGGCTCTCCGAGCCCGGCAACTACCAGACAACACTTGACACGATGGAATGTGCACGGGATTTCCGTAGAGAAGGACGCCCGACCATGCATGTGACGCACGTCCAGTTTACTGGTAGGAAAGGGTGGTCTTGGGCAGATGTAAGGTCCGGCGCACCCGAGATCGCCGACTACGTTAACGCTCATGATCATGTCTCCATCGATCCAGGCCAGCTGATTTTCACCAATGTAACTTGGATGACGGCTGACGGTCCAGCCATGTTTGCCTTGTTCAAGCTTACGAAGACAAAATGGTTTAACGCAGATGTGGAAGCGGAGACCGGCGCGGGTATAGTCTCGGCAACCTACAAGAAGAGCAACTACGTAAACGCCATGCAATGGGGGATCGCACTTGAGCTTGCGCTCCTTGTAAAAGATCCTTGGAAGGTCTATCTGACCACCGATCATCCTAACGGTGGGCCGTTCACATCGTATCCACGAGTAATCTCATGGCTCGTGAGTAAGCAAGCGAGACAGAAGCTGATTGATAAGATCAACAAGACCGCAAAAAGACGGCTTAACCTACCCGGAATCGATAGAGAATACTCTCTCTATGAGATCGCAACAATCACTCGAGCCGCAACCGCAAAATCGCTCGGACTTGCGTCAAAGGGCCACCTTGGACTTGGCGCAGATGCAGACATCGCGATTTACGATATCCAGCCCAAGAAGATAGACCCAGCGAAGGAGTACAAGGCGGTTAGGAAGGCCTTCATTCGTGCAGCTTACACCATTAAGGATGGACGCATCGTCGTGAAGAGGGGCGAGGTCGTGAGGAGCGTGCAAGGTAGGACATTCTGGACGAAACCACAGATCTCAGAAGATGTCAGGAAGACAATGATGGCTGAAATAGAGTCGAAGTTCGACGATTACTACACCGTGAGAATGGCGAATTATCCGATCGAGGAGCGTTATCTGAACGCGTCGCAGGTCATCACAACGAAGGCAAGTGTTTAGGAAATGGCCGATCTTGTGGTCACTCCAACCCGACAGTTCAAGATCCCAGTCACTGCTGAATGCCTAAGCCCAGATTTCGTTGCGGAAAAGTCGCTACGAGAAATTGAATTAACGCAGATTTGGGAAGGAAATCGCAAGGTCAAGCTAGGCTCGCTTTTCAAAGTCGCAGGCGAAATTGGACGCACGCCCAATGATTGCACCATCAGGATTGCTGGAAACGTAAACGCTGTAAGGAGAATAGGCTACGCGATGTCCGGCGGATCGATCCAGATTGATGGCAACGCGGGCATGTACTTGGGAGAAGAAATGCAAGGGGGAACAATCGCTGTAGCTGGAAATGCGGAATCGTGGCTTGGAACTCAGATGCGTGGCGGCCATATTGACGTGAATGGGAACGCTGGAGACTCTATCGGAGGATCCGTGCGAGGAGGAACCAAAGGAATGCGAGGAGGCACGATAACGATTCACGCAGACTGTGGCACCGAGGTCGGAGCCTGGATGCAGAACGGGATTATTCGGGTAAAGGGGAACTGTGACCTCTACGCGGGCGTACACATGAAGAACGGCACAATACTCGTAGAACACGCCTGCCAAGGGCGCATCGGTGCACAAATGACTGGCGGAAAGATCATCGTGCTCGGCAATGCAGGAGGAGTCCTACCTAGTTTCCAGTTCGAGGAGATTCGCGAGAGAGCAAATGCTGGCGAAGAGAAGATACCCGGTCCGCTCTACGTCTTCAGCGGAGATGTAAACGAGAGAGGGAAGGGCCGACTTTTTGCGCGAGTGTCTGACAACGCCGACCTGAAATGGAACGAAAGGTATCTTGAGAGGTAGATACGGACGACAATCAGCGTCAACAAGCATGCAATGCACGTTGTGAAGGAAGTTATTGCACGAAAAGACGAACTGCAGGTCAGGGTAGAGAGGCGACCTAGAGGAGCGATAATCATTGACGCTGGCGTTGCTGCCCCTGGAGGATACCAGGCCGGCCTGATGGCTGTGAGGTTGTGTATGGCAGGTTTGTGTGATGTTTCGCTTTCTTCTCGCGCATATGGTGACTTCTGCCTTCCAACTGTAAGTGTGGCAACGGATCAACCAACGATTAGTACGTTGGCTTCGCAATTTGCTGGTTGGGACATCAAGACGGGCGACTACTTTGGCATGGGCTCAGGGCCTGCACGGGCACTCGCCCTAAAACCAAAGGATATCTACGCTGAAATCGAGTACGAA
>CAYGWT010000164.1:0-19564 GCA_964353625.1 uncultured Candidatus Bathyarchaeia archaeon
GCCGTTTGCAGCTGGAATCTTGATCTCTGCAGCCTCAAGGGCCTTCGTCAACGCGTCCGCTAGGTTGTCCCCCAGGCACGCAACTTCTCCCGTGCTTACCATTTCAACGCCTAACACTGGGTCAGCGCCTTTGAGTCGGACGAAACTGAACTGAGGAACCTTGACCCCCACGTGTGGAATAGTGAAGGTCATGGGCTTGTCCTCTGGAGGAAGCTTTCCTTCGACCACGACATGCGCGGCCAGCTCCATGAGGTTTGTCCCCCAGGTCTTGCTGACGAATGGCATCGTTCTTGACGCTCGTAGGTTGCATTCGATAACCATGACTTTCTCTCCGCTGACCAGGTACTGGATATTGAAAGGGCCGCGGATTCCCAATGCTAGAGCAATTCTACGCGAATTGTAATCGATAGTTTTCATAGTAGATTGTTTCAAGGTCTGCGGGGGAATGGTCATGCAAGCGTCGCCGCTGTGAATTCCCGCCTTCTCTATGTGTTCGATGATTGCTCCGATAATCACCCGTTCTCCGTCACATACCCCGTCAACGTCAACTTCCTTAGCGTTTCTCACAAACTTGGAAATTACAACGGGATGTTCTCGCGAAACCGATGATGCCAGATCGAGATGGGCGTCAAGTTCGGATTCGTTGTAGGCTACTCGCATGGCGGAACCCGAGAGAACATAACTCGGTCTTATCAGAACTGGATATTCAATTTGATTGGCAAAAAGTCTCGCTTCTTCTTTACCTGTTAGCGCACTCCACTTGGGTTGCGCTATCCCTAGACTATCAAGAAGAGCGCTGAACTTGGCGCGGTCTTCGGCCACGTCGATGCTTTCGCTCGAAGTTCCCAGAATGACAGCTCCAGCTCTTGTGAGACTGTGTGCCAGATTGTTCGGTATCTGGCCTCCAGCATTCACAACGATTCCCATCGGCTGTTCCTTCTCGTAGATGTCCATGATTCGCTCGACGGTCAACTCCTCGAAGTACAACTTGTCAGAAGAGTCATAGTCCGTGGAAACAGTCTCTGGGTTGTAGTTGATCATTATCGTCTCCTCGATTCCACACTCCTTTAGAAATCGAGTAGTGTTGACCGCGCACCAGTCGAACTCGACGCTGGAGCCTATTCGGAAAACGCCTGAACCAAGCACTATCGCTTTCTTTCCGGATTTGAATGTGATGTCATCGTCTTCGCCGCCGTAGGTCAAGTAGAGGTAGTTGGTTTGCGCCGGCCATTCGGCAGCCATCGTATCTATCTGTTTGACAACCGGTATGAGCTCCCATTTCTTGCGAAGATCCCGAATATCTTGTGTCGTTGCGGATAGAAAGGCAGCGATTTGTGAGTCTGAGAATCCTAAACGCTTAGCCAGTGAGAGCAGTTCTTTCGGTAGCGAGTCAAGGCTGTGGTATCTTAGCTCCCGCTTCGTCTCAACTATGTTCTTGAGTTTTTCGAGAAACCAAGGATCGATACCAGTTAGTGAAGATATTTCGCTGATTTCGAATTCAGCCTCTAACGCGTGAGCTACTTCGAACAACCGTGTATCAGTCGGATGGCTGAGTGCTTGCGCGATTTTTTCGTGGCTCTCTAATGTTTGCTTACTTTCGATGAGTCCTTCTCTTCCGTTGTCGAGCATTCGTACAGCTTTTTGCAGTGCCTCTTCAAAGCATCTGCCGATTGCCATCACTTCGCCTATGGATTTCATTGCGGGGCCTAGGTGTGGGTCGACGTTTCGAAACTTCTGGAAATCCCATCTGGGGATCTTGACTACGATGTAATCAAGTGCAGGCTCAAAGAATGCGCAGGTGGCTCCTGTGACTTTGTTTCTTAGCTCGGGCAAGAGGAAGCCAATGGCCAGTTTCGCTGCGATATAGGCCAGAGGATAACCAGTCGCTTTGCTTGCGAGCGCCGAACTTCTAGACATCCGAGCGTTAACCTCGATTGCTCGATACTGACCGCTCTTTGGGTCTAGGGCCCACTGAATGTTGCACTCTCCAACGATCCCGAGCTTTTGTATCACTCGAATCGACTCTGAGCGCAGCAGGTGATACTCCTCATTTGACAGCGTCTGTGATGGTGCCACCACAATCGAGTCGCCTGTGTGTATGCCCATGGGGTCGAAGTTCTCCATGTTACAGATGATTAGACAATTATTGGCGCTATCCCGCATGACCTCGTATTCGAGTTCCTTCCAGCCGCCAAGATATTCTTCGATAAGGATTTGGCCGATCGGGCTTTGTGTTATACCCTCACCAGCCGCGAGTCTCAGCTGCTCACTATTGCGAGCGATTCCAGATCCCTTGCCACCAAGTGTGTAGGCGGCTCTCACTATCACTGGGTACCCGATTTTGTCGGCGACATTTAGTGCGTCGTCAACAGAATTCGTCGTCTCGCTTTGTGGGATAGGGACTCCTGCCTGTTTCATGGTTGAGCGAAAGAGCGCCCGATCCTCTGTGATCTCGATGGCCCTGGCTGGCGTGCCAAGGATCTTGACGCCGAGTTCCTCCAGTCTTCCAGTCTTGGCAAGCTCCATGCCGCAATTAAGTGCAGTCTGGCCGCCGAAACCCAGAATTATTCCGTCGGGTTTTTCGCGTCGAATGACTTCCGTCACATACTCGGCTGTCACAGGTAGCAAGTAGACCTGACCGGCCAGTTCAGGATCGGTTTGAACTGTGGCGATGTTGGGGTTGACGACAACTGTTTCAACACCCTCCTCCTGGAGCGCCTTCAAGCATTGAGAGCCTGAGTAATCGAATTCTGCGGCTTCGCCGATCTTGATTGCTCCGCTACCAAGAATCAGCACCTTTCGTATCGACGGTAACTTGGGCAAATTCGTCACGTCACCTCTTTGGCGAATTCGTCGAAGAGAAACCTCGTGTCCAAAGGTCCGGGAGATGCCTCCGGATGCCATTGGACCCCGAAAACCGGTCTACCGGGAAACCTGAAACCCTCCACTGTTTGATCATTTGCGTTCAAGAACCAGAGCTTCATGCCTGAAGCCTCAAGCGAGATCCTGTCGACCGCGTACCCATGATTCTGCGTGGTCACATAGGCGCGGCCGTTTTCGCAGTCAATCACTGGTTGGTTTTGTGAGCGGTGACCGTACTTCATTTTGAAGGTCTTTGCTCCTGCCGCCAGCGCTAGAATCTGGGTTCCTAGGCAGATGCCCATCATGGGAAGCTCCATCTCGAGGAGAGTTCTGGCTGACTCGATGGTTGCGGTGCAAATGCTGGGGTCGCCAGGTCCGTTGCTTAGCACGATTCCGTTCGGTTTGAATGAGAGAATCTCATCCGCCGGCGTGTCATACGGGACGCGAATCACTGTTAGATCGCATCTACGTAGATTGCGTATGATGCTGTGTTTGACACCGCAGTCAACAAGCACAACTCGTGAGCTGTCTTCAGGACCGTACGTGATGGGACTGTGAGCAGATACTTCTGCAACAAGGTTGCGTTTGTTTGGATCCTCGAAACGGCCAGCTTCCAGCCTGAACTCATCGGCAAGCGCGGCATCCACATTCTCAGGGAAGCACAGATTGCCAAGCAAGACGCCATAGGATCGCAGAAGCCTAGTCAGTCGTCGCGTATCCACACCACCGAGACCCGGAACTCCCTCGACTCTTAGCCACTCATCCAAACTCTTTGTGGAAGTCCAATGGCTGGGGCGCTCACAAAATTCATGAGCGATGAGACCTCGTACACGAATCACGTCGGACTCAAAATGGCGCAGAGTCTGAAACCGATCTAGTTCATTGGATGGCACTCCATAGTTGCCGACCAACGGATAGGTCAAGGTGAGTATTTGCCCTTGGTAGGAGGGATCCGTAAGAGCCTCAGGGTAGCCTACCATAGAAGTTGAGAAGACCACTTCACCTGAGGTTTCGATTCTTCTTCCGAACTGGAAACCTTGGAAGATCGAACCGTCTTGAAGAATGAGGAATCCCGGTTGCCGCTTCTCCGGGAGCTTAGCTTGCGTTCGTTGCTGCCTTGAGTTTTCTGACACTTCTAGTAATCATTCCTGGGAGGTCTTTGCGGTTGCCGTTTTTTGCTACAATTTCGACAAGTGCACTTCCAACTATGGCTCCGTTGGCGCCGGCTTTCAGGACGGTGGCTACATGGTTGGGGGTTGAGATTCCAAAACCCACGCAAACTGGTAGCTTGTCAGCGAGTCTTCGCGTCCTCCTGACCAGTCTTGGCAGATTCTTGTCAAGATGTCTCCTTGTGCCAGTCACGCCGAAAAGGGAAGCGAGGTAGAGGAATCCGGAGCTTTGGGACGCTATTCGCTTCAATCTGCCATCGGACGTTGAAGGCGCTGCCATAAAGATTGTGTCCACACCGCTGTGATCAGCGACCATCCTGTATTCCAACGATTCTTCAATCGGAAGGTCAGGGATTATCACGCCGTCCACGCCGAACCTCGCTGCGGACTCGAAGAAGTTCTCAAGACCCATTCTGTAGACAGGATTGAAGTAGGTAAGCAGGACCACAGGAATCGTTCGCTTCCTCTTCACTTCAGCCACGAGGCTGAGAATCGCTGCTGGGGTTGTCTTGGCCTTGAGGGCTCTGTTTGTTGCAGCTTGTATTGTAGGTCCGTCAGCGATAGGATCGGAGAACGGGATTCCGATCTCCACGATGTCGGCACCGCCGTCAGCCAAGCCTAGAACGATTCTGTTCGTTAAGTCAACGGTCGGGTCGCCACCAGTCACGTATGCAACCAAGGCGCCCTCGTTTTTGTCGGCGAGTCGCTCAAGGGTTTCCGAGATCAGGCTCATATCTCGTCTCCCATCGTTTCAGCCACAACTTGAACGTCTTTGTCGCCACGTCCAGACAACGTGACCACAATGAGGCCGTTTCTCTTCGTTCTTCTCGCTAGCTTGGTTGCATAAGCCAGTGCGTGGGCGCTTTCGAGGGCAGGAATAATCCCCTCACTCAGTGAGAGCTGTGTGAAGGCATTGATCGCCGCCTCGTCTCTGACTGCTGCGTAGTACACTCTCTTCGTGGCATGGAGGAAGGCATGCTCGGGCCCGACGCCCGGATAGTCCAATCCCGCAGAAATGCTATGAGTTGCCTGTATCTGGCCATTCATGTCCTGAAGCAGATATGTCAGCATCCCGTGGAAGACTCCTTCATGTCCGGCGCAGATGGAGGCTGCGTGCATTCCACTTCTCAAGCCTCTTCCGGCTGCCTCCACACCATAGAGCGCCACATTCTCATCTTCGAGGAATGGGTAGAAAGTTCCTATTGCGTTGCTTCCGCCACCTACGCAGGCAACAAGCGCATTCGGTAGCTTTCCCTCCTCTTTCAGGATCTGTTTTCTGATCTCCTTCCCTATGACGCTCTGGAAGTCTCTCACAATCATTGGGAATGGGTGCGGTCCAACAGCGGAGCCTATCAGATAGTGAGTGGAGTCGGGGTTGGTTACCCAATCTCTGAAAGCCTCGTTGATAGCGTCTTTCAGGGTTCTTGATCCTGAAGAAACGGGGTTCACTTTAGCGCCGAGCATTCGCATTCTGAAAACGTTGAGTTTCTGCCTCTCCATGTCATCTGTTCCCATATAGATTTCAGCCGTTAATCCAAGCATGGCGCATGCCATAGCAGTGGCTACGCCGTGCTGTCCTGCGCCTGTTTCGGCTATCACTCTCTTCTTGCCGAGTCTTTTCGCCAAGAGTGCCTGACCCACTGTGTTGTTTATCTTGTGTGCACCTCCATGCGCCAGGTCCTCTCGTTTTAGGTAGATCTTCGCTCTCCCACTTCTCAGAGACAGATTGGCTGCATAGTAGAGCGGAGTCGGCCTGCCCGCGTAATGTCGCAGATAATCAGTTAGCTGCCTTTGGAACGAGGCATCCTTCCTCAGCTTCAGGTAAGCTGCTTCCAGCTCGTCCAGCGTCGCGACAAGAGTCTCGGGAACGTAGCGCCCTCCGTATTTTCCATACTTACCCTTGATCGGGTTGCGAGTAGAGTGCTTCATGAAAGCGAGACCTCCTTAGCTCTCTTCACGAATTCAAAGATCTTGTTATGATCCTTCACACCAAGGCTACGTTCGACGCCGGTTGAGACATCGACGGCAAATGGGCGAACGACTCGAATCGCTTCGGCAACATTGTCCGGCGAGAGACCGCCAGCCAGTGTGAGAGGCGTAGGGTCAATCAGGTCTCTGACTCGGGCGGATAGTTTCCAGTCGTGAGTTTTGCCGGTTCCTCCGCTCAGGTCATTTACATAAGAGTCGGCGTGGATTCCATCGAAGACCTTGGACAGAGCCAGTCCCTCACTAAGGCACGACTCATCTCGGATAGAAACCGTGCCGATGAATTCGACTTCCGCGAAGTTCTGGCGAATCGACACAGGAATCGGCGATTCATGTCCATGGAGTTGAACTATGTCTGGAGCCAACGCGCTAAGTAGGAAGGACAACCTCTCTTCAAAATCGGGTCGAGCTCTCACAGTGACCGCAACCTTCTTGATGCGATCCGGAACTCTTTTCATCAGTCGGTGCGCTGTCTTCACAGAGAGATTGCGAGGGGAGGATGGCACACCTACAACGAACCCGAGATAGTCTGCCTCGGCTCCTACGGCAGCGAGAATATCTTCTTCCTCACGAATTCCACAGATCTTGACTCGAACTCTACTCAAAGCGAATTGACCAACTCCTCAAGTTTCAGTCTTGGATCTTTTGCCTTCATCAAGCAGCTTCCGACAAGGAATGCTCGAACTCCAGACTTGGAAAGGAATCGAATGTCTTCGGGGTTTTCGATCCCACTCTCACTTAGTATGATCTTGCGCTTGGCTGAACAGCTTTCACACAATGTAGCCGTAGTTTTCAGATCGACCTTGAGAGTTACCAGATCACGGTTGTTTATGCCAATGAGGTCTGCGCTCGAGTCGAGTGCAGACGAGAATTCCTTGACCGTGTGCGTTTCTAGGAGGACTTCCAGATTCTCAGAGTGCGCTTTCTCAATCAATGTTTCAATTTCATGTGCTGAGTATCCTCTATCATGGAGGGCTTGAATTAGCAGGATACAATCGGCCCCTGTCCTAGCTGCGGCCTTGATCTGAACGGGATCCAAGACAATGTCTTTCATCAGGATCGGGAGGTTCACACGTTTCCTCACTAGAGATAGGTTCTCCAAAGAGCCTTTGAAGTGCGTCGGTTCCGTCAAGACGGATATTCCAATCGCCCCTCCCAACGCGAAATCTTGAGCCAACTCACCAACATCTCGTTCTTTCAGGAGTAGCCCAGAAGAGGGAGACTGGGGTTTGATCTCGGCTATTACGGCGGCTTTTGTGAATTCCAGAATGGATTGTTTGAGGCTTCTTCTCTGGCCATTCCAAGCCTCACCAAACCTCTCGTAGTAGCCAGTCGTCAGCCTCAGTTGCGCGTCTCTCGCCAATACATCAAGATAGTCAGCCATATCGCTCTTCCAACGTTTCCAGTTTTGCGAGAGATCCGCCACTCCCCTTGACTAGCGCAACGAGTTTCCGGTAAGTGGCGCCAGACTCAACGGAACGCTTGGCTAGCTCGACGCCCTCTTTCAAGTCAGTAGCCAAGCCTCCTAGGAAGATAGCTGCAGCCGCGTTTACCAATGCCATGTCTCGCTTTGTATCTTGACCGAGTTTGCGTCCCGAGAGTATTTGATAGGTCACGGAAATGCTTCCATCGACGTCAAACTCGAGCAGATCTTCTATTCCTGCCTTGGGCACTCCGAAATCAGAGCACGTGAGGCATTTCAGCTCAACTGCCTTCCCTGAGATTCTTGCCAGAATCGTCTCTCCAACAGTTGAGATCTCATCGAGACCCCCTCTCCCGTGAATCACCATGGCATCTTCCACGCCAAGAACGGCAAGGGCGTGGGCCAGAGGCTCAACCATGCGTTCGTCATACACACCTAGAAGCTGTGCGTCCGCGCTTGCAGGATTCGTCAAAGGTCCCAAGATGTTGAAGACCGTTCTGATGCCGATCTCTTTCCTGGGGGCGATTGCATTTTTCATGGCGGGGTGGAAGATAGGAGCGAACATGAATCCGATTCCGATGTCTTCGATGAGGCGTTCGACTTTCCGAGGCTCAAGATTCAGGTTCACCCCGAAATGTTCGATAACATCTGCGCTTCCACACTTGCTGGTTACCGACCTGTTGCCGTGCTTTGCAATGGTGACTCCTGCGCTTGCGGCTATCAAGGCGGCAGCAGTGCTTACGTTGAATGTCTTGATTTTGTCTCCGCCCGTTCCACACGTATCGACGATTCTGCCGTGGACTTTCGGATGGATTCTCTGACTGAATCTTCTCATAGTTTCTGCGAAAGCTACGATCTCCTCTACGGTCTCGCCTTTCATTCTCAACGCTGTTAGGAAGGATGCAACTTGTGAGTTGGTCGCCTCTCCCCTCATTATCTCGCCCATAATTTGGGAAGCTTCTTGGCTGGAAAGGTGCTGTAGTTCGACCAGCTTTGTGATTCCTTCCTGAATCATAGTCGCGATCGACCTCGAAGGAAGTTTGCAATCATCTTCTTTCCGTCCTGTGTGAGAATTGATTCAGGATGGAACTGGACGCCTTCTATCGGATGGTGGACGTGACGGACGCCCATTATTTCTCCGTCGTCTTTCGATCGGGCAGTCATCTCAAGACAGGAGGGCAACGAACTTTCGATGCATGATAGAGAGTGATATCTCGTTGCTTGGAAAGGATTCGAGACTTGCTCGAAAATGCCTTGGCCATCATGTTCCACCACACTTGTCTTGCCATGCATCAGCGTCTTGGCTGGGCCTATTGTACCTCCAAAAGCTGCAACGATTCCTTGATGCCCTAAACAAACGCCGAGCAGAGGAGTCTTCGGACCGATGCGCGTGATTACTTCACTGCAGACACCGAAATACTTCTTGTCCAGCGGTGTTCCTGGTCCTGGCGATATGATGATTCTGTCAGCCTTCAGGTTCTCGACATCATCAATCGCCACTTTGTCGTTTCTGAACACAATTGGGTCTCCTCCTAGTTCCCCCACGTATTGGACGATGTTGTACACGAATGAGTCGTAGTTGTCAAGCACCAGAACTTTCAATTGTCCTCACTCTCGCAGTTCTTCAGAGCCATTAGAAGGCCTCTTGCCTTGTCCTCAGTCTCCATCCATTCGCGCTCCGGAATAGAATCGGCGACTATGCCGGCTCCAGCCTGGATGCTCGCTTTCTCCCCGTCAGCTACTAGTGTCCGAATCGTTATTGCGAAGTCCGCGGCTCCCGAGTAAGAGACGTATCCCAGGGCTCCCGCATATGGCCCTCTTCGAGTCGGTTCTAACTCCTCTATGATCTCCATAGCTCTGACTTTCGGAGCGCCTGACACTGTACCAGCGGGGAAGACGGCGCGTAGACAATCAGAGGCGTCGTAGCAGTCCCTCAGCGAACCAGTGACTCTCGAGACGATATGTTGCACATGACTGAATTGGTGGACTTCCATGAAATCTGGGACCGACACTGACCCATACTGAGAGACGCGCCCTAAGTCGTTTCGAGCCAAGTCCACAAGCATGGTATGTTCGGCGCGTTCTTTCGGATCCTCCAGCAACTCATTGGCAAGGACTTTGTTCTTGGCTGGATCGGTCACATGGGGCCTCGTGCCCGCTATCGGATAACTCTCCACCATCTTGTCTGAGATTCTCACAAGCATCTCTGGGCTTGAGCCTACAATCTGTCTCGGCCCCATCTTCAGGAAGAACATGTAGGGTGAAGGGTTGATCTTGCGGAGCGTCTCGTAGAAACCTAGGAGACTCCCTTTGATCTTGAAATCGAGTCGCTTGGAGAGAACTACCTGGAATATGTCTCCGGCCGCTATGTAGTCTTTGGCCCTAGAAACGTTGTCTTCGAACCTTTCCTGCGAGATTGTGGATCTGAGGTTCGAATACTGAAAACGATCGTGACTCTCAGTTTGATTCGTTATGTTGAGGATCTGATCTGATCGATCTTCACCATGGTGATAGTAGAACGCTTTCCAGTCGTGATGATCGAAGACCAAGCCGTCATCATAGATTCCAAATTCTACGTCCGGAAACCTCAAGTCGTCTTGAGCTAGTTGAGGAAGATTCTCCCACATCCTGACTGCATCATATGAGATGAAGCCTACTGCGCCGCCAAGTAATGGGAACCCTGCTGGCAAATTTGAGTGGGGGCAGACAACTCGACGAAGAAGCGCAAACGGGTCGTGATCCGTAGCAACAACCTGGCCTGATTCTGGATTCTCGAGTTGAACACTTTCGTCCTTGGACCTCAGGACTAAGCGCGGAGCGAATCCGATGAATGAGAAACGGGCAAGCCTCTCGGGACCCACGAGGGACTCTAAGAAATAGACATGATCCTCTCTTTCCATCAGACCAGAGAAAACTTCGATGGGCGGAGGGAGCGAAGGGATTTCTTTTATCCTCACTTCAAGCGGCCTGGCGCCGCGAGCTTCCGTGCCTCGAGATCCAAACGCTATCCCTCATGCTAATCGCCGCCCCCACATCATTGCTGTCATATTTAAGTCTACATAGTACATTTATGTACGTCAGTGTACAAAAAAATATACTCAAGCCCGAATCCTGCCCTGTGCACCTCAATGTCGCCAGGCCCACCAAATAATTCAACTCACAAATCGAGATCATATCTCTCTTCAGTGATCTTTCGTCCCCAAATTTGGTGCGATATTCTCCGAGTTCGCCTGAATCCAGCATTTGTGTAGAGCCGCTGAGCTGTGTTCAGTTCGCTTGTTGTCCAGAGGAACACGGCTCTATCCTTCTGTTCTTTGCAGAAATGGAGCGCTTGATTGAGTAGTCTCCTCCCCATGCCGAGTCCCCGATACTTGGGGTGGACGAAGAGCCAGCGAAGTTGAACCCCTAGCTTTGAATGCCCTACAATCGCGATGGAGCCAACAATCTGATCATTTCTCTCTGCTAGCCAAATCCGGTCTTTGTCAGGATTGAAAGTTCGAATGAATTTCGCAAGCCCGTCAGCAACATAGGCTTCGAATGTTTGATCGTAGCCGTATTTTTTTGAATATACAACGCCGTGAAGATAGATTAGATATCCAATGTCACCTGGCCTAGTGTGATGCCGCAGCTTCAATTTTTCCAGCGAGAGGTTGGGAGTACTGTTCTTTCGTTTTCTCCCATGTCCAGATGATGACCCTGTCGAGCTGAACACTTTTCGATCTTTCGTCATGGAAAGTCGTTGCCTTGTTCTCTAAGTAATTGTGGTTTCTTTGCCTTATCTGATCAACTAGAAGGTTCTAATACCACTCCACGCTTCGAGGGCGACCATCTCCATCAGGGCACTGAGGCTAGACAAGCCTTGACCGGTCCAAAGAACGTCAGCAGAAGAAAGTACCTGAAGTACGTTGGTATAGCGGCGCTCGGTGTATCCGGATCGGCTTTTGCTTTATTGGAATTCATGAAACAAAACTCGCCATACATACCCGAAGTTATCAGCGCAACTCAGACAACCGCTTCAACCATTCAGACAACCACACCAACAATTGTCCCAACGTCTACATCTACCTCTTCAACGGTGAAAGAGACTCTAACTCTGTCTAGTGCTGAGAAATCTTTGGTGTCGGTCGTAAGGGGAAACTCGGACGTTCAAATCGAAGCGATGGTGCGTAAAAGCATAGATACCATCGGTGGGATCGGGAAGATCGTCTCTCAGGGGCGAAGAGTAGTCGTTAAACCACCTGTTCTTACATCCGACAAAGCATGCACGCCAGATCCTAGAGTTGTCGCCGCAGTCGTACGACTTGCGAAAGAGGCGGGAGGTAGAGTCGCAGTCGCGGAGTCTTCAGGAAACGGAGACACCGGCTATAACCTGTCCAAGGTCGGGATAACCTCTGCCGCTCAGGACGCAGGCGCCGAAGTGATCAATCTTCAAACGGAGAAGGCCGTTGAGGTAACCGTCCCGAATGGCGTGCTGCTCAAGCAGGTCGACATTTTTCCCACTATCCGGGATTGTGATGTGCTCATAAGCGTACCAAGACTCAAGAGGCACAGTTCAACCCTTGTTACGATTTCTCTGAAGAATATGATGGGGACTTTGCCGCCGTCCGAAATGCGCCGACTTCACACACTAGGTCTATCCCAGTGCATTGGAGACCTGAACACAATCGTCAAGCCTCACCTTACGGTCGTGGACGCAAGCTACGCAATGACCAGAACTGGACCGACAGGTGGCGACTTGACAAGGCTGGACACCATTCTGGCGTCAAGAGATACGGTTGCAGCGGATACGATCGCCGCAAGAGAACTGCAAGGGCTGGAAGAACGGATAGGTGTGGCTTCCAGGTTCCGGTTCGATGCCGTCAACATCAGTCATATTCACGCAGCTGCTGATCTCCGAGTCGGCAAATCCAGCCTAGACGAGATCGAGATTGTCGAGGTAACTCTGCCTTAATCTTACGAGTGCTGAGGAAGAGCGTTTGGTCATCACGAGAAGAGAGTACGTCACTTTTGTTGCACAATCTGCACTAGTACTCGGCATCATGAGGGTTGCCTCTCTACTTCCAGCACGTGCCGATGCTGTCGCCGTCAGACCACCAGGCGCAGTTGATGAAGCCTACTTCCCTCTCCTTTGCGTGCGTTGCGGAATATGCCTCGAAGTCTGTCCCACGAAGGCCATCGTGTTAGGAGGATTTGAGGAAGGAATAGCCGCAGTCAACACACCCAAGATCAATCCATTGGCTGGTGCATGCGAGTTCATCAGGGGCAGATGCGAGGAGAGCATGCGGTGCGTTGATCATTGCCCGACCGGCGCGCTACAACGGATCGCCAAGGAGCAGGCTAAACTCGGAACGGTGAGATTCAATCGCGATAGTTGCCTTGCGTATCAGGGTAGGGAATGTGTCGTCTGCAGTGAAATGTGCCCTGTTCCTGGAGCGATTGGCGTCACTGAGGATCTGAAACCGACATTCAATCTGGACAAATGCGTGGGCTGCGGCACTTGCGTATACTCTTGTCCTGCGAATCCAAAGGCTCTAGGTTTACTGGCGGAGGGGGCTAAGCGTACAAAATGGCTTGGATGAAGAAGCACAGGTTCGAGATAGTGAGGCCCCTTGCTGGCGGTTTGGTCATTCTACTCTTTGTCCTCGCTGCATACTCCGGGATCGCTTATGGCACGACTTCCGCGTTCAGTCTTGGCGGCCTGGTATTGATTTCGCCGCTGGAATGGGGACTATTGACTCTTGGCACGAAGACGATCATACCTACTCTCCTACTACCTGCTCTTTCGGTCGTTCTAGTAATAGTGCTCTTTGGACGGTTCTTGTGCGGTTGGATCTGTCCTGTTGGGATGCTGCTTGATTACTCGCATGGAATCACCAGCGGCACGAACAAGAAAACGCTAGGTCTCTCTAGAAAGAATAGAATGAGGTATGCAATTCTTATCGCTATCCTCACGAGCAGCCTTCTCTTCAACTTCTCTCTACCGTACCTCTTCTCCCCTCCCGGGATAGTCTACAGGGCCGTATTGGGTTACGTAATGAGAGGTGTCATAGGCGCTGACTTGGCCGTTCTACTGCTAATCTTCGTTCTGGACGTGTTATCGGTCCGCTTCGGCCGGACTTGGTGCAACAGCATCTGCCCATTAGGGACTACAATCAGCAGTCTCAGCATCGTCAACTTCCTGAGACCGCAAGTCGATCATGGCAAATGTACTGATTGCCTTGAGTGCGAGAAGGTTTGTCCGATGCAGATCTCGCTGGCTCACAGTTCGAACAGATGGGCCATGATGCTCTGCAACAAGTGTATGAAGTGCCTAGACCACTGCCCAATTGGAGCCATAAAGATAGTAGCCGTCTAGAGAGAAGGGAGTAATCCCGAATTCGCCGCGGCTAGTTAGTCAATATATAGGGCGGATCAGAAGCGAAGAAGTAGGCTTCGTAATGAGTGCAAACGATTCCTTCCAGCTGTGCAAGCTCCATTCCGAGGTGGACCTTGATTATCGCCAGCGTGAAGTGCTCTCTGCGCTTTCTGAAGAACACAAGGCGACTTACTCATTCCAAGGGCTTCGCAGGAAGCTTGGGCTACATCAGGAGATGCTCTCCAGAACGCTGGACCGGCTTGAAGAGCAAGACCTTGTTGAAAAAACCGAGGATGGATATCGAATCAGCTTCGACAGTCACTCGTCTCGGCTCAATCATACCGGATCCGCCGCGGTCGAGGCAAGAGCAATAACGGCCTATCTTCCGCATGACGTGGATCCAAGTTTCGTTTTGAGAAATCTCAAGGGAAGATGGTTCGGCGAATATCGTTGGCTTGGGTACTCATCCACATCGTCAGCCACTATGATGATTTGGATAAGTGATGACGGACGAGTGGAACTACGAGCAAAGCTTCTCAGGAACACGCTCACGATAGATGCCATCTGTGGTTCGGCAGCTGAGAAAGAACGAGCGATTAGGTCAGCTTTTGAACTCTTCGACCTTTTCGCAGCCAAGGGAAGTGCGATTCCCCAAGTCGCATCTTAGGTTCACGCCATTAATGCCAACTCTAAGCGTTGACTTGGTTCTCGCTTCCTTAGTCAATATGCCGTGCTTCGTTCAATGGGTATCCAGTGTAGAACAATGAAGAGGGAATTAGTCGCAAAGATGAGTCAATCAAACGACTTGAGAGCTTGGAAACCAATAGCGCCTGATCCTCAGCCGTTGGAGCGACATCCAAGTCCCGGATCTCCGAGTGAACTGGATGGAGGTGAAACGCATGGATTACTGCTGTGGACATGAGAGAAGGTACCTGACACGTGAAGAGAAAATCAAGCATCTCGAGGAATACAAAAAGCACCTAGAGCAAGAAGTAGCAGGCGTGGCTGAACGAATAGATGAACTCAAGAAGCACGAGTAGTCTTACACTTGGACTACTCGCCTCGCCCCAGTAGCAGCCCAGTCATGGCCACGAATCTCCAGTCGTGAGAGGTTTCTTAGCGGTCGTTCATCGCCATGGCGGCCCATCCCATTCAAGGCCAGTCTTTGACTACCCTATTTCTACAGTGGGGTTTGCTGTTTGAAGCAGTCTTGGTGCGTCTCAATCATGAGTTGAATTTCCCTTTTCAGCGTCTCCTTCGTTCGATACCCTACGAGGCTCTCGATTGGCGTGCCGTTACAGAAGAGGATCACCGTTGGGGTTCCCATGACGCCAAACTTGGCGGCGAGTTGACTATTGTTCTCGTTTGACAGGACGTTCAGTTTGGCGAACTTCAGTTTGGCAGAATACTCTTCAGCCAGCTGGCTAAAGACGGGATCCAAGTGTCTACACCAGACGCAGGCCTCGTGCCAGAAATCAACAAGGACTGGCGTACCTGATTTGTGTACCTCTGCATGCCAGTTATCTGCATTAACGTCCAAAGGAGCCGTCATAGAATCACCAGCAGATCAAATCGGATTGAGCGCGCCTCGATATTATCTTAGAGTCTGCTAATATTTGCATCTTTGGCGTAGGTCGAAGATAGAAACGATCGCTACAACAGCTAGTGATTTCACTCATCTTACAGGATTGAATTGCACTCTTTTTTACGGCTGCAGAATTGGGCATCAGCCTTCAACTTGCCTAGTGAGATGTCCTTCAGCATGAATTGACTTGGCTTTCCAGCTCAAATATGTTGACTTTGGAATGGCATGTGAATTCGAGACATGAGCGAGCACCACTTACTTGATCCTTAGCGAATGATAACGACTGCGTGTGTTAGCAGATCTTTCTTGGGTCTCGCGGCGTAAGAAAAATATACTGCACCGCATTTTGGGGCGCACGGTGAAACGACATACAGCTCCCAAGCGGCAGAGTGCGCCTACTATTGCAGCTGTTGCTCATGGTCGCCATTTTGGGAGCACTAGTATGGTACGTGGAATACGCTAGTAGTGATGGTTCCAATACGCTATTGATGGTTCTAACAAAAACAGACCCACTATACTTCCTACTTGCTTTTGCCGCATATTTCCTGATCAACGTGCTCTTCACCATACGAATCATTAGAGTTCTCCAGCGACAGGGAATCAAGGCAGCCTTCGGTAGAACGTTCCTAGCTCATTATAGTGGAATGCTGACAAGTGATTTCACGCCTGGAAGAACCGGATACGTGCTAACGCCAGTGTATCTGATGAACCAAGGCATAGACACTTCAGCAAGCCTTTCCTGCATTCTCGGTATACAGTCAATCGAGTTTCTCGTCAAGGTTCTTGGTGGAGCCTTGGCGTTAGTCTTCCTTCTGAACCAAATGAGCATGACTCGGGAACTATTCTGGATCGGCTTGATAGGCATCGGACTCATGCTTCTTGGCGGTTTCGTGTTAGCTGCAATAATCTGGTCTCCAAGAGCCGCCGAATTGATTCGGAAAATCGCCGGTTCAAAGCCGCTCGCGCGCTTCACCCATGGTATCATGGCGAAGCTGGAAGAGTTCGGTAAGAACGCGATGAAGACTCGAAGAGGGATACCTGAGATCGCGCTGATATCAACCCTATCTTGGGTTCTGAAGGGGTTAGAATGGTATTTTCTAGGCTTGGCGCTTGGAATAACCAATATTGGATTAATGGGTTTCTTTCTTCTCCATCCTCTAATTACAGCTTTCGGATTTGTGCCGCTAACCCCCTCTGGAATAGGATTCCAAGAAGGTGCCATCGTAGGCATCTTCCTACTGCTGGGAGTTGACATTCGGTTGGCTTTGGCGTTCGCAGTTCTCTCGCGAGCGCTACTAATACTCCAAGACCTAATCGGCGTAACTCAGATTGCGGGATCAGCTCAACATGGGCTCTTCGCAACAACGAAGCTGGTATCCCGTAGACCAACAACCGTAAGCTAAGAAAGTAGAATGACTGTAGACGGGATCTGACAGCTTAGGCCTTAGACATTTCTTCTTCGTCGTTTCCAAGCCCAGAGTATTATCGACGGCAGCACTGAGACGAGTACTACGACCACGATAACGAGCTGCAAGTACTCAGCTATGTTGGGTACCATGCGCCCGAGAAAATACCCTGTCAGAGTCATGCTCAGAACCCACAGTACGCCTCCAGTTATGTTGTACAATACGAAGGCGAAGTAATTCATTCTCGCCGCTCCGGCGACTGCAGGCGCAAAAGTTCGAATCACAGGAACGAAACGTGCCAGCACAATCGCTTTTCCTCCATGCCTTGCGTAGAATGCGCTTGCACGCTCAAGGTTAGTGCGTACAAATTGAAAGCGGTCAGCGAGAACCTCACCCGATTGGTGACCAATGAAGTAACTCAGCTGATCCCCGACAATGGCTGCCAAGATTGTCAACGGGATCAGAAGGACTAAATTCAGCTGCCCCGCCGATCCCAAAATTCCAGAAGCAACCAGCAAGGAATCACCGGGGAGAAAGAAACCGAAGAAGAGGCCTGTTTCAATAAAGACAATTGCGGGCACCCCCCACGTGCCTCCCCAACGAATCAGAAACGCTGGGTTAAGGTAACTCTGCGAAGCAAAGTAGAAGCCATTCACAGTGGTATATATTGCCAAGAGAGCGCCTGTCAGCCCGAAAGGATAGTAGAACAATAGCTCCCTAACCACTAAAAGCGCAGGCAAAACGCTGAACGCAAGAAGTATGGTGCCTCCTACATTGGTCAGCTCTCGCAATGGTCTATTCATCTTCAGCGAAACGCTGTAGGCGGTCCAAGAGAACACGCACAGCACGACAGATGTGAGAGGAATCATGATCCAAAGAAGCGGAAAGAGAAATGAGGATACGAGACGAACCTCAGGTTCTTGCTCGAAAAGAAGCGGAAGAAGAACCCCTCCAATTTCCCCTGAAATGAAATGCGGCACCACGAAAACAAAGGAAAGCAGGAAGAGGCAGGAATATGCTGAAAGGAATCCTAGCAGGATCCCAGATACTCGCCTCATCCTAAGACACACAGGGAAGTCCAAGCCTCTGGAATCATACAAAAATGATTGCCTGCATCCCTTGAATTGGCAAGCGAGAATGGATCGAGTTCATGTAGTGTCCACCATCATGCATGGTGCCTGTCGGGACTCTGCCCTGGCCCTATCCTCCAACAAGGAAATCGTCTTCCCGGTGAGCAGGTTCTCATGGATTTCGGGTACTGAGGATCGCTGCCATACGAAGTTGGAGTGGCTGCCACCCTTGACAGCGTCAGAACTCTCCGGTCTAGAATAGAAGAACTATTCTCTCTCGACGTTCTGAATAGGGCGCTCCAATAGGCCAGGCTTGCGGTATCGAAGGATATGCCCCATGAAATCGATCATTATAGTCGGCGACGGAATGTCTGACCGCCCTATCGCGCGTCTTGGCCTCAAGACGCCCCTTATGGTTGCTCGGAAACCCAGTATCGATCGTATCGCACGTGAGGGACGATTAGGTCTTTTCAGGTCTGTTCCAACAGGACTACCAGCGGAGTCTGATGTGGCGAACGTATCGATCTTCGGATACGATCCTTGGAAATCCGTGCGTGGGCGGGCGGTCCTAGAAGCGGCGAGCCTAGGTATAGATCTTGATCCCTCCGATGTTGCGTTTCGATGCAATTTTATCGCGATCGAATCCGGCAGAATCAAGAACCATTCTGCGGGTCACATCTCAACTGAGGAGTCCTCTGAGCTAATTCACGCATTGGATACGGAGCTTGGCAGCGGACGCGGTGAAATGCCCGTGAAGTTTCATTCGGGTGTCAGCTACCGGAATCTTCTCGTCCTCAGAGGAGGATGGGCCTCGCCAGATGTAGAGTGCACTCCTCCCCACGATCATGTCGGCGGAAAGATATCGGATCTGCTGCCACGTGCGATTAGCCAATCGGCCGAGAAAACTCGTTTGCGCCTCTTGGAGCTCTATGAACGATCGTTGAAAATCTTGGCAGATCACCCTGTCAACCTTGCCCGGCGTGCTGCTGGAAAGGACGTAGCTGCAGCAATTTGGCCCTGGTCTCCGGGAAGACGACCTGCAATGAAAACATTCCAAGAGCTCTATGGAGTTCGAGGAGCGGTGATCTCTGCGGTCGACCTCATTAGGGGTCTCGGGCGCTATGCAGGATTGGAGATTATCCAAGTTCCCGGGGCGACGGGCCTCTGGGACACCAACTACGAAGGAAAAGCCGCAGCATGCCTTGAAGCCCTCAAAGGCAATGACTTCGTATACGTTCACGTCGAAGCAACCGACGAGGCGTCGCACTCTCGAGATCTTGATTTGAAAATCAAATGTATCGAACAACTGGATAGGAGGCTCGTTAGCCCGATCCTTACAGGTCTTGAGACACTGGAGATTGAAGCCACGGTGGCCGTAATATCAGACCATCCAACGTTGGTGGAGACGGGCAATCATGCTGGTGACCCGGTTCCAGCCGCGATCTGGCGCCAAGGGGGCAACTCAGATGCCGTTCAGCGATTTGACGAGCAGGAAGCTGCTCACGGTAGCCTAGGCATGATGCGAGGGGACGATTTCATCAGACAAGTTCTCGATATCCCCAAGGACGAAACTACTCCCTAGTGACTGTTCGATTCAAAAGCTCGCACCATGATGTTCGCACGCAAGAGAAATGGTTCTTCTGGCTCGGCAGCTTGGGCAAAAGATGCTCGCGTGAGGCGTGAGCGCTCCACAATGTCGACAGGGCAA
>CAYGWT010000165.1:0-2006 GCA_964353625.1 uncultured Candidatus Bathyarchaeia archaeon
ATGGTTGGCGCGCTCGTAGTCGTGCCGGTCTCCCGAATTAATCGCAAGGGAGGAAACGTAGTCGCTGCCGCTTTTCCCTTACTCGCCGCGATTTTGGCATCGATGATGATTCCGGACGTTCTGGACGGTCAAACATATGACTTGCAGGTCCAGTGGATCCCCTCTCTCGGAATCAAAGCAGGCATGCTTGTCGATCCACTAAGTGTCTTAATGTCAAATGTAGTTGCATGGGTCAGCTTCCTAATTGTCGTGTATAGCATCGGTTACATGCATGGAGAGAAGACACTCACAAGGTACTGGTTCTTCATCAACTACTTCATCGGAAACATGCTGTTGCTAGTTCTCTCAGACAATTTGCTGCAACTTATGTTTGGGTGGGAGGGAGTCGGTTTATGTTCCTACGGGTTGATAGGCTACTGGTACACTGACGAGCCTGACAAGTGGGTAGGTTCCGAGGGCCACAGAACTTGGGGAATACCGATGACCTACCCCCCGAGTCATTCGGGACTGAAAGCATTCATAATGACTAGAATCGGGGATATCGGCCTGCTCGTTGCTATCTTCATCATTTACTCGGCAGCTGGCACGCTAAACCTTGCTGAACTGTCCCGAAACACTAGCTGGGCAGGCGATTTGGCGAAAACAGGTTTCCTCCTGCCGACCGCGCTTCTCATGCTTTGGGGCCCAATCGGCAAGTCAGCTCAGCTTCCACTACATGAATGGCTACCTGATGCAATGGCTGGTCCCACACCCGTTTCCGCTTTGATACATGCCGCCACAATGGTGAAAGCAGGAGTCTACCTGGTAGCACGTGCCGGACCTATCTTCTTCGCTGCCATCATCGCGTACGGTCAGCCTTTCACATTCTTCGAGATTGTTGGATGGATCGGAGCGATCTCAGCCCTCGCTGCAGCGGCTCAAGCGATTGTTGCAAAAGAGCTGAAGAAGACGCTCGCATACTCGACCGCTTCTCAGATAGGATACATGATGCTCGCCATCGGCGTGGGCGGGATGAGTATGCAATTTGCCGCCGGTTACACTGCAGGCTTGTTTCACCTGATGAACCACGCGATCTTCAAAGCCGCGGCTTTCATGGCTGCCGGGGCTGTCATACACTCCTGTAAAACCCGATTCATGAACGAGATGGGAGGCATCAGATCAAACATGAAACTCACCTTTGTGACAATGCTGATTTGCGTTCTGGCCTTGTCGGGGGTCCCTCCATTCAGTGGATTCTGGAGCAAAGACGCCATCCTAGCGGTCACATGGGAGTCTGGACAGCTCTGGCTCTACATACTCGCCGCGATCACAGCAATACTCACATTCGTCTACAGCCTCAAGATCATTGGATGGGTGTTTCTTGGACCGAAAAGTGCACACATCAAAGAACTGGAACACGAAGGAATAGTCATACACGAGGCTCGTCCCATCATGTACATTCCATACCTCCTACTCGCCGCTTCATCCATCGTCATTGGCCTCGCCGGGCCCCTATTTGAAGAAGCTCTCACCAGATTTCTGAGTAGAGGCCTGACCCATGTTGGCAATGTGCCCGAGAGAATCCCCACAGAGAGCCTTCTTCAATATCTTTCTCCAGAAGTGGCGGCTACTCTCACCACAGCATTAGCCCTCGCTGTGGGTGGAGTAATCGGATATGGGCTTTACATCTCGAGGAAGATCGATGCGTCAAAGATGCTCGAGAATCCTCTGCTAAGGTCTGGATATAACTTCCTGTGGAATAGACTCTATGTGAATCCGGCCTACTATATCGTTTTCGTGAACGGAACAATTGCCTTGAGCCACTCTCTCGGTAAGTGGGTTGAATCTAGATTCTTTGACCGCATCAGCGGCGGAGTCTCCGGACTGTCAGTCGGCATATCAAGCGGCGGCGACAGGTTCGACCTCCGGGTCGTGGACGGGGCAGTGAACGGCATAGCCGCGACCGGTAGACGCTTCTCCCGTGCTATCTCAAACCTTCAAACCGGAGTGGTTCAGCAATACTTGCT
>CAYGWT010000166.1:0-1885 GCA_964353625.1 uncultured Candidatus Bathyarchaeia archaeon
ATGATATGGCCAAACGTAGCTATGAGTTACGTCAATGTATTCTACCACGCCCTTGGTCTCTGAAGTCCGTGTAGAGTCATCTGAAAAGAAGCGAGCGAATTCAAGTATTGGCAATAAATGGTATGGAGAAAGGCAGCTGACCAATGCGGTGACATCCTCAAATCTGCAACGTAGTCTCGAAGAGCTGTGCACGAAACTGCGACAGTCAGTGAAGCTTGAACATCTCCTTTCCCTAACCGACCACATCGCGCTCCTCCAGCACGCAAAGTTCTCAGTCATGGTGAGAAAGGAAGGATACATGGTAGACGACAACGCCCGTGCGCTCGTGTTCGCCTCTAAAGCGATCAAACTCTGGCCGGATCAGAGGCTTCCGAAGTTGCAGCGCAAGCTACTGAGTTTCCTACTCCTCATGCAAGAGGAAGATGGAAAGTTTCACAATTTCATGGACTTCTCCCAGAGGATTGCCGACGAACCAACAGTAGGAGATCATCTCGGTCGGGCTATCTGGGGGGCTGGAAGAGTCATCAATTCCGATCTTCAAAGTGGTATGCGAGCTTCTGCACGACTTATCTTTGATAGAGCGTTACCTTGGGTCAGGAGGTCAACATCCCCGCGAACGAAGGCGTATGCTTGCTTGGGCCTCCATGAGCGCCTCTGCTCGGAAACCAAGGAACCTAATCTCATGACCAATCTAGAGGAAATCGCAGACAGTCTAGTTGCATTATACAACAATAATCGAGTTACGGATTGGCAATGGTTCGAGAACATTCTATCCTATGACAACGCGCGGCTGAGTCAGGCGTTGCTCGTCGCATATCAGTCGACGCGGAAACGAGTCTATCTTGATGTGGCAGAGGAGTCCCTTCGATTCCTAATGAAGGCCACAACAATCGATGGAATGCACGTACCGATCGGAAACCAAGGCTGGTACGTGAAAGGTGCACGAAGAGCCTCCTACGATCAGCAGCCGATTGAAGCCGGCGGAATGATTGAAACTGCAACGATTGCCTACAGACTCACTGAGTCTGAATCATATGAGCAAGCCATACGGCAAGCTTTGGGCTGGTTCTTTGGTAGTAACACCAGGACGGTCAAGGTCTACGACGAGTCGACAGGTGCATGTTCCGACGGAATTAATAGGGCAGGTCTGAATGAAAACCAGGGAGCGGAATCCACCCTAGCCTTTCTCCTTGGAGCAGAGGCTCTCATCGAAAATTTGAGCAAGGAATGAATCTGAATTACGCTCATCCTCCTTTTTCTAGCGCATCTAGGAACTCGTCGATGGGGGCGCTGGCGACACAGCAGACCCGGTCAGCTCCACCGTAGTAAACGAGTAGTTGTTTGTCTCGCACCACAGCTCCGTCTGGGAACACCACATTTGGAACGATACCGTACTTTTCGAACTCGGTCTCGGGTTCCAGGATCGGTTCACTAGTGCGAGCGAGGGTCTTCGTCGGCTTGTCGAGATCAAGCAGAATCGCTCCGGCACGGTAGATACGTTCGATGCTGACTCCGTGATAGATTACAAGCCAGCCGCGTTCTGTCTTTATCGGAGGAGGACCTATGCCAACTTTCCTTACCTCCCACGGAAATTTTCCCCTCAGAACCTCATATTCATTGTAATGAGTCAGATACTTCCTCCAAAACTCCTGAGATTCAGTGAGAGAGCGAAGATCATCAAAGTAAGCGATCTGAACTTTGGATTCGAGTCGATGCAACAGAGCGATCTTTCCATCCATTCTCCCAGGAAAAAGGACACAGTCCTTGTCGTCGCGTTTTGGTCCAATTAGCCCATACCTCCGGAAGTGAGTGAAATCTTCAGTTGAGGCCAAAGCGATTCGGGGCCCGCGCCGCGAATATGCAGTGTATGTTACGCAGAATATCC
>CAYGWT010000167.1:0-1858 GCA_964353625.1 uncultured Candidatus Bathyarchaeia archaeon
TCAGGTCAAGGGACTCTACGAACTAATGATCCTGACGAGGGCTTTCGACGATCTAGCCTTGAAGCTGCAACGCGAGGGAAGAATCGGAACCTATCCCTCGAGTAGAGGGCAAGAGGCGACACAGGTTGCCAGCGCGTACGCCCTTGCCGAGTCTGACTGGCTCTTCCCAGCGTTCAGAGAGGCCGGCGCGTATATCACACGAGGCTGGCCATTGGAGATGCAGTATCAGTACTGGGCGGGAGACGAAAGAGGATGCAGGCTATCCGAAAATAGTCACATCTTCACAATAGCGATTCCCGTCGGAACTCAAATTCCTCACGCTGTAGGCTTCGCTTGGGCTGCAAAACTGAAGGGCGACAAAATCGCAGTACTAGTGTATCTTGGCGACGGCGCCACCTCAGAGGGCGACCGCCATGAAGGTGTGAATTTCGCCGGAATATTCAAGGTCCCTGTTGTCATAGTATGTCAGAACACCCAATGGGCAATCTCGGTTCCGAGAAGCAAACAGACTGCTGCCGAGACATTAGCTCAACGAGCATTCAGTTACGGATTTGAAGGCCTCCAAGTCGACGGAAACGACATCTTCGCCGTCTACAAGGCCACTAAGGAAGCACTCGACAAGGCACGATCGGGAAACGGACCAACTTTCATCGAATGCGTGACCTATAGAATGGGCGACCACACCACTTCAGACGACGCCCAAAGATACAGGACAAATCAGGAGATGGAAGAATGGGCTAGGCGCGACCCCATCGATAGACTGCGCAAATACTTGACGAAGAACGGCCTATGGAGCGATGATTACGAAAACAAAGTCCAAACGGAAGTCGCAGAGAAAGTCCGTAAAGCAGTTGACAAATTCGAGTCGGTGAAGCCTCCGGAAATCAAAGACCTATTCGCGTGGACATACGCGGAATTGTCGCCCAATTTGAAGAAGCAATACGAGGACCTCGCCGGTTCGGCAAGAGGAGGAAACTGACTTGGTTCAGCTAAATCTGGTTGGAGCCGTAAGGCTAGCTCTGAAGCAAGAGATGGAGAGCGACCCGGACGTAGTTCTGCTCGGCGAAGACATTGGAACGGACGGCGGAGTATTTCGAGCCACAGATGGTCTGATCAAAGAATTCGGTGAGAACCGAGTTATCGACACGCCACTCTCCGAATCCGGAATAGTGGGTGTCGCCATAGGTTTGGCGGTATACGGTCTCAAACCCGTCGCAGAGATACAGTTCGAAGGTTTCCTTTACCCTGCGCTGGATCAAATCATCTCTCATGCTGGCAGGATTCGGAATCGATCGAGAGGCAGATTCCACGTACCGTTAGTGATCAGGTTCCCCTACGGCGGGGGAATTCGTGCACCCGAACATCATTCCGACAGTCCCGAGGCATTGCTCGTTCACACTCCCGGGGTCAAGGTTGTGATGCCATCCACTCCATATGATGCAAAAGGGTTGTTGACGTCAGCGATTAGAGATCCCGACCCGGTACTGTTCATGGAGCCCAAGAGAATCTACCGCGCAATCGTCGAGGATGTCCCTGAAGACAATTATGTTGTTCCATTGAGCGAAGCCAAAGTTGTCAGAGAAGGCACAGATGTCACACTCGTCTCTTGGGGGGCCATGATGAGACTCTCCAGAGAAGCGGCTGAAAAAGTGAAGGACACTGTAAGTGTGGAAGTGATCGACCTTCGAACTCTCTCGCCGATGGACACTGCAACGATAACCCAATCGGTAGAGAAAACTGGAAAAGCCATAGTTGTGCACGAAGCGCCTAAGACCGCTGGACTCGGAGCGGAAATTGCCGCGACCATCAACGAGACTGCTTTCCTTAGCCTCGAAGCGCCGATCGAAAGGGTCACAGG
>CAYGWT010000168.1:0-4005 GCA_964353625.1 uncultured Candidatus Bathyarchaeia archaeon
GGCTCCAAAAGACGCAATTTCATGTGATGCTATGATTGGACGCTCGGTAAGACGTGGTGAATTAATTGGATTCGCAGGAAGTGTCGGTACTCACTCCATGGCCCCCTTTTGTTTCAAAGTATCACATACGTCAGAGAATCCGACCGTTCAAAAAGGGAACCGCTATCTCCATTGGGTACAACCAAGCACGTTCTTCTACTGGAAATGTTACAGTCCTGATGCGAATTTCCTCAGTGGCGTACTTGCTTATCCATTCGAATGTGAAGGATATCAACTCCCTCCTGAACAACATGATGTGAATTTCAAGTACACATCAACGAAATAGAATAGGATTGAATGGAAGCTACCTTCAAGCCTTACAACGTCGAGGCAGTCGACCAGAAAAAATATCCAAGCAAGCGCCAGCCTTACATACAGTTCTTGCTACGTCCGCCAGAAGCTTGCCGAGCTTGGATTCAAGGAAATAGTCGGACCGATGGTAGAGACAGAATTCTGGAACTATTATGAATTCGTCCAACCTCGGTCAGTCTGATCGTCGACGCAGTTCCCATTCGGTATCATCAAATGTGCGTAGGGAGTCCCACAGTCTGATATGCCGCCAGTTGCGTGTGCTCGCCAAGGATACTACTACTTCACCACGCCACCGGCACCTTGGTGCCGTTTCATACTTCATTTGCCGGAAGTGAGTTCGTTGGCTAGTACGACTTCGAGACCGGCAATGGAACAGCATTCCAGATGAAGCGTCTCCATGAATACAAAACCAGCCACGATGCCAGCAGCGCTCCGAAAACTCCGGGTGCGTAGGGTCCGATTCCCTCAAACAGCAGAAGACTAGTCGTAGGTGCTAGAACCCTCGTGAGGCTTTCGAGTGAAGCGTTGAGACCTAGGGTCTCTCCAATCTCCTCGCGGCCCACCGACTTGGTTAGTGCGCTGTTGATGCTCGTGTTGATGATACCGACTGAGAAGGAGAGAGGAATCAGGACCACCAGCAGGAGCAATAGATTCGGAACAAAAGCCCAAGACGCCAGTGAAATGGAAAGAAGAATCATGAATGCGAAGATTAGCTTGTTCTCGCCGTACCGAACAGCCAGTCGACCTACTGCGACACCTTGAACCAAGGCAGCTAGAACTCCCACATATGCAAGAATCAGACCGACGGTCATTCCAGCTGTCTGTGGTGTCAGCCCCAGTCGGAATTGAGTGAAAAGCGCGAACACAGATTCAAACGAAACAAAAGCTACGCCGTAGAAGAATCGTATCTGCAATAGGGCCCCAACTCGCGGACGCCGAAGCGCCTGCACCAGCGCATCGACGGCGAACGACCGACGAGGATGCTTCGCCAACTCAGTACGAGTTGCATCTGTCAATGATTCAGGCAGCCAGAATGTGATACCAATCATGTTTAAGAATGCAAGCGCCGCAGCCGCGATGGCTGGCACTGCAAAACCAAACGTGCTCAGTAGCCCACCTATTGCAGGCCCAAGGATGAAGCCGAAACCAAATGCCGCCCCAATAACTCCGAGGCCTTTCGCCCGATTCTGTTCGTCGGTAACATCAGTGATGTATGATTGCGCGACAGATATGTTGCCGCCAGTGATCCCGTCGATAATACGACTTGCAAACAGCATCCAAAGCCCGTTCGCTAGCGCCAGCAGTAGATAACCGACAAAAGTACCGAAGACACTGACAAGCAGAATTGGACGACGTCCGTATTTATCAGAAAGCCGGCCCAGAACCGGTGCACCAATGAACTGTGCGGCTGAATAAGAAGTCAGAAGAAGGCCGATAACAATTGGACTTCCCCCGAAGGTCTCAGCGTAGAAGGGAAGGAGAGGAAGGATTAGTCCAAAACCCAACATATCGATGAAAACCACTGCGAAGACGTTGGCAAGATGTGCCTTCTTCGTCTCACATTACCTCTGCAACTGCAACGCGGCACAGCTCAATTCGAAGCACCGACTGCCGGAGACCGATAGCTCAGGGCTGGCAGTGTTTCACGCGTTTGCACAACCTGACTGCCACGCGAGATACTTAGTACTTCGCACTTCCAAGATAACGATCTGCCTGGTGTAGGCCGCAAGAAAGGCACTTGGGAGCCGCTGCAATTACCACAATGAAAAGGGCTAATGCCATTTGTCAGTTGGAGTTACGCAGAAATAGCCATGGAGTTGAATGGAAGGTACCGGGAATGAGATTCCTAGATCCTGAGAAGTTGCATGCCAATTATCTTGCGGGCGCTAGACCTGACGGTCCCTTGGTACCTCGCCGGTATACCTTGACACACTCCAATAGAACCGGCAAACTCTATCTGACAATCGGCCTCGACTACAATGTCAAGCAGATCTCTGGCTTGTATACTCGTATTATGCGGGACGAAGTCCTCGCTGAATGGAAGGTTGATGGCAATCCTTCCCTGAACGTGCATTGCTACGTCAGCGGGGGCCAGTTTTACGTCTTCGAGATATCAGTACTGCTAGAGTAACTATCAGCAGAGCCAGGATGGCAATTATGGGGAGACTGTTTTGCCGGACGATGTCTAGGATTTCGCCACTCAGAATCTTCGTAACCGTTTCAGTCTTTGCGGTAGGTTGAGCCATACTGGTTGTTAGCTCAACTGTTTCTGTTAGAGTCTGACTTGCCGACTGTGTCGCAGTCGTCGCAGGAGTCAATGCTGATGTTTCCATGTAAGAACCAGATGTTGCTGCTGCACTGGTGGTTCCCGAGAATATGGTGAAGGTTGTGGTCATAACATTGTTGCGGGGATCGGGGTCATTTGCTGTGGAGATTGACCAGCTTAGCGTGTGTGTTCCAGCATCTGCAATCCATGGGCTTTCAGTGCGAACATTCGCTGTGGCCCCAACAGGGCCTGGATGCGACACGGTTCTGATGCTACATGAAGCCGCGTTGATCGCACACTGCACATTTACTATCTGCGGAAAAGTTCCAGTAGTTGAGAACATCGTCATGGTCATGCTGAAAGTCACCGCGTCGCCAGGTCGAGGCGCAGCTGGGTCCAAAGCAACTGACAACACCGCCCAGTCAGTCGTCGGCGGAGTACCAGTCGCCGACCCTCCCACAACGACGACCGTAACGAGCTTCACCTTGTCATCCGGGCCGGGAAATGGAGTCCCGATCGGGTGACCGAAAACCTTTATCTCATAATTAGATGCCGGCGTCCCCGCGGGAACCGAAACTGTCATGATTGAGTCAAAAGGAGCAGGTCGGTTGTTGACAGAAAAGGCCCAATTGATCCCGATAGCAGCCCCAACGAGCTGAATGCTCGTGCTTCCCGATGTGCCAGTGATACTCACTGCGAATGATGCGGATCCGCCAGATGCAACTGTGCCCGAACTGGGATTGATCGCGATATCCCAACTCGTCGTCGAGGCTCCAACAACCACACGGAAGTCCGCAGTCTTATCCGTTGCGCCGCTAGCCGGGTGCGCAATTACCGTTCTAGAGTAATCGGATGAACCTACTCTTGGATCAGCGTTCACAGTCATTGTGGAGTCGAATGGGGCTGGCCGATCGTTCACCGAGAAGCTGAACGTCATACCTACGATAACAGGGCTTCCGATGGTGAGATGAATGTTCGGATTTCCAGCTATAGAGCCAGTGACTCTAACGGTGAATGTGGTTGATCCATCAGATGCAACAGATCTCGAAACAGGGTCAACCGACACATCCCAAGCGGTCAGCGCTACAACGACCAAGGTGACCTCTTTGGATATGGTTGGTTCGCCTGCTGGCTGAGCATACACAAGTATTGTTCGGCTGCCGAGTGGTGCCGCGGGATCAACTCTGACCCTCATTGTGGACGTAAATGGGGCTGGTTGATCGTTCGCGGAGAACTCGAATGTCGCAGCGATTGGCGCCTGTGCATGCAGATGGATGTTTGGGTTTCCAGGGATTGACCCGGTAATGCTGATAGTGTATGTGTTACCAACCGAATCCCCCGCCACGACATCTTTGGATGAGGGGGTGACACTGAGATCCCAACCCGCT
>CAYGWT010000169.1:0-4071 GCA_964353625.1 uncultured Candidatus Bathyarchaeia archaeon
CCGCTATCGGCATGTTCGACGTATTCGCGACCAATATCGTCCTAGCCATGAGCGGCTGCCCGCTTCTAGGATCCTTCAGCTCCGGAAATGTCTCAAGGACCTCGGTCATCTCGTTGCCGCGTTCACCACATCCCACATACACTATGATCTCGGCATCTGCCCACTTGGCGAGTTGCTGCTGCATCACAGTCTTGCCAGTCCCGAACCCACCTGGGATAGCGGCAGTTCCACCTTTCGCTATTGGGAATAGGAAATCCATTATTCGCTGGCCTGTGACGAGCGGCACGACCGAAGGGAGCTTGGACTTGATCGGCCGCGCCTTTCTAACTGGCCACGTGTGCATCAGCTGAAGCTTCACAAGCTGTTTCTCAGTCTGGACTTCAGCGACATCATCTGTAACATGATACTCGCTCTCCTTCACAATCGACTTAACCGTGCCGGCCACGTTTGGAGGAACAAGAATTCGTTGAGTAACTAGGACGCTTTCAGGCACATCACCCAGAACGTCCCCTCCAGTAATTCTTTGGCCGATCTTGACCTTTGGCACAAAGCGCCAAGTCTTCTTCCGGTCAAGCGCAGGCGACGTGACACCACGCGCAATGAATGTCCCCGCGATCTCTCTCAAAGTCGGGAGCGGTCGCTGGATTCCATCGTAGATCTGGTTAATCATACCCGGGCCTAGCTCGACGGAAAGAGGTTTCCCAGTCCTCTCCACATGCTCGCCAGGTTTGATGCCAACGGTCTCTTCGTAAACCTGGACGGTCGCTCTCTCTCCTTCTACCCGTATGATTTCTCCGATGAGCCCCGCGTTCCCCACCTTGACGAGCTCATACATTTGCACACCTAACATGTCACGGGCTACCACGACGGGCCCTATGATTCTCTCAATGACTCCTGGCTTGTACAAATGAATCAACCGCGTTGAGCGTCATGTCCCACTGGAACGGTGCACGTACGATTTGCAGGACAATTAAGCATTTCCAGAATTGAGCTTGGCGAAGGCTGGACTCCCTTGAGGGCAAACCCCGCGGTCAGAGGGGCGCCGTGAAGAGTCTCTTGGTGAGTGAACGATATGCCCTTTCTTGCTAGCTGGAGTACTTTGATTCAGCTCTCTTGCTTATACTCGCCGTCTGGCCACTCTTCAAGCGGTTAGTTGGATGATATCGCTAAATGAGATGAAACGTAACAGTAGACAACTGGTCAAGTGCACCACAAGAATCGAGCTGATGCTAGTTCAGATAGCCGCTGCTGAATCCTGACTTTTCTTAGAGCAGGAAATGTCCGCTCTCCATCAATTTCCTGCCGTCTACCCATAGAGTCGCATCCTTCAGGATCGCGTCCACGTGAGTTCGTGACTCCCAATCCGCTCCTGTCTCATCAGTGTACGGATCGCCGAAGGCAACATGGACACATGGGAACTTCTCGTCCTGAAGCAAGTTACCGACAAGCTTCGTCAATGATGTGTTCGTCCCGATGGCAAACTCTCCCAGTCTGTTGCTGTTCTTGTCTGTCTGCAAGTACTTTGCGAACTCTTCCTGCAATTCGCTATTCGAGCATCTCAGTGTGGAAATGTCCGCTCGCGAATCTCGCACATCTATCGTGACAGGTGATCTTTCTAGGACGCCGTACTTGTCGCTGAACCAGTCGCCTAGTTCGTTAGCAACGATCGTTCCTTGAGCCTTCCAGGCAGCTGTAAAGATTTCACCGTCAGGGAGGTTCCCCCATTGCCCCTTTTTCCGGAATATTCCATCTGAAATCTTCCATCTCCATTGAGGATGAAATTCCACTGTTAAGTCGGATCCTGCTGGAGTAGTGACGTGTGCTCTCTTGGCTTTCGCCACCACGTGGTGAACTTGCTTGGTAAGTTCAGAAATCTGGTCGTAGTCAGCGCACATTCCTTCTTCCATTAGTTGCTCGTTTACAGATGGCATGTGGCCGTGTCGTGCATGCTCCTTGGCGAGTTTGATGAATGGCATTCTTAGGCCCAATTCGCCACGGATGCTTCGCGCAGCGTAGAATGTCACGTTCGCCCATCGGATAGATTCCTCTAGCGGCTTTGGAAGTGAAGTTAAAGGCCGCTTGCCAAAGTCCTCAAGGAATGCGATCTTTACGTTGTGTGGGGTAATTTTCTCAGCTGCACCCTTGAGCGCCTCCCCGATCTTTCGTGTAAAAGAATCCGTTACTATGAACACGTGCTCGTCTGGTCTAACGCCCATGCAGACCTCAACTGCCACACGGGCGCCTTCCTCAACCGTACCCAATAGAGGATCACGAACTTTCGATTAAGAGAGTGAGCGTATTAACGCTTCGCGAGTGCACGAGTATTGTTCGTCCGATTTGGTCGTAGAGTTATATTTGATGGTGAGTGAAACTCGTTTGGAAACGGAGGCTTCCCCATCTTGATTCCGATTAAGTTCCTTGATGATGTGATGGCCCTGAAACGCGTTCCGAGGAGCGGATGGATAACATACAGAATCAGCAAGTACGATGTTGAGCCCGTTTCTTCGCATACTTACTCGGTTGCCGTGATCGCTCTGGTAATGTCAGAGACTGTCCAACTGACAAATCGAGAACTCGACATGGAGAAAGTGCTGAAGATGGCACTACTTCACGATCTATCCGAGTCCATGACCTTCGATATCAGCAAGGCCTACCTCCGATACCTCGGTAGAAGCGGGGAGAAGGTCAAGAGACATCTTGAGCGGAAGGCGATCTCTCGGATCCTAGATGATCTCAACAATGGGCGACTCGCTAATACTCTAAGGACTACTGTCGAGGAATACGATTCCGCAAGGTCGCTTGAGGCGAAGATCGTTCACTGCGCCGACGCCATCGATCTTCTGCTTCAAGTGATCGAATACGAAAAAATGGGATACTCTAAGACTACTCTCGATCCGATCTGGAAAGAAACCAGATCAAAACTGATGAAGTACAGATTCCCGATCGCTAATCAGTGGTCGCGTCAAATTCAACGAGTCAGAACAGGGCTCCACAGCAAGCGTGTGAGTAAGAAGTCAAGAGTCGTTTCTGTCAAATGACGCGGATGTAGTCGTTTGAGACTTGGATGACTCCAAACTCGGGTTCTAGCGCCCATATCCCGAACTCGTTTATCTCCGGGTCCACAACTAGGGCAATCACAAACGGCGAGAACTGCAGCAGTTTCCCATGTGTGGTTAAGTCTGTTTCTGACATGAATATGCCGTAGCTTGGATGAGAGTGATACCAACCCACAATCCTTCCATCAAGCCTACCCCTCACTATATCATCTGCGACTTTAGCCAACTTGCTTGCGGAAAGCACGCATGACGTTTCTGAATCACCGTCTCCACCCACGACGATCTCGTTGACCCATAATCCGTCTTCGAGGAAGGATCCGATGAGTAGTCCAATGCGCTCGTAGGGACGTCTCACATCGGCCGAGATTCGATCTAGGACAATACTGGCAATATTGATATTGAACAAACTATTCGCCGTCTCAGGGGTCCTTGCACTGCGCTCCTATGGAAATAAGCATTGACGCTCGGTAAACGCATCTTCATGAAAAAGGAAGCGCATTGGGTTTAGGATTCAGCTAAGAAGTGTCTAGGCATTAGAACAGGATGTTCGAACGCTTGGATTCATATCGAAGGCGACGCAGTATTCTTGTGATTACACAGCCATGATGGAGGTGAATTGAATGAGTGAAACTCAAGAGAAGCGGTTATTTGCACTTGTCTTGATCCTTGTCGTAGTTGTGGCTCTGCTCGCGGGCTTCGCAGTCTATGCATCATACATGATGCCGGCGTCGGCACTCGTGGCATCTCCGCTCGCGTCTGAGCAGAAGACGATCTCGGTGAGCGGCACTGGAGTCGTCTCTATGACCCCTGACATCGGCTGGTTCACGGCCTCCGTGGTAACACAAGCCGCGACTGCAGCTCAGGCTGAACAGCGGAACAATGACGCGATGTCGAAAGTCATTTCCGCACTTAGGCAGGCTGGAATCGCTGAGAAAGATATACAGACTGTTGCTTTCTCGCTGAATCCGACCTACCAAGACTCCAAGGATCCTACAAAGCCACCAATACTCGTCGG
>CAYGWT010000170.1:0-19454 GCA_964353625.1 uncultured Candidatus Bathyarchaeia archaeon
TGGTGCGGCCGCCGGGATTCGGACCCGGGTCGTTGGCTTTCTTCCCTTTGATGGATGGAAGGCCAATGGACGCTTAGCTATGTCCTAGACCAGGTTGTCCGCATGTGGCTCGTCAGGTCCGGACGATCGCATGCCCTAGACTACGGCCGCGGCCGCAGCCTCAGAGCCATCGGTCGAGGTAATTATGCCTTCGCTCGATGTGGACAGGATTGCGTGTGTACCATTAATCAGCGATGCATTTCGGCGCATTACGGAAGGCTGATTTCCAAATTTCGATAACATATTTCTAGAGCGGCTAGGAGGAGCCGGCTGTGGTCCTACTACGGGAAGAGTGAAAAGCGGTCACCACACTAGTTCCGGTTGATACACTTGTCAGCTGAGAACAGACTGCGTTTCCGGATTCGGCGAGGAAGCTTTGAAGTTGAGCTCGAAGGCGAGTCAGAGTACGTAAAGGAAAAGTTTGAGGAACTGATGGCTCAGCAGCCACCCTACTCTGGTCCCGTTCAAGAAGAATCTCGATCAGAATCCGTGACAGTAGAGACCGTGGGTGGCGAAGATCTGGAAGGAATCCTTGAGACAGGACCAGACGGGAGGCCGCACTTTACAATTCCTTTCGATTCTCTGACAGCCAAAGAGGCCATTGGGGTGGTTCTCTACAAGGCTCAGCCAACGCCGCTTGGTGATAAAGCGCTGAGCGATCTACTCAACGCTAGCTGGAAGACGACGAAACCTCACGTGATCAGGGCAAGGGCAAGCGAGCTGCGCAAGGATGGAAAACTCATCACTGAGAAAGGCCGATACTCGCTGTCCGGTGCCGGATTACAGTGGGTTAGAGCGGAAGTTATCCCCTCGTTAAGAGGGGTTCGGTCCATCCAATCTTGAACGCGCTATTGCCACGTCACCCATTAATCGATCAGCTGAAAGGCCCTTCAGCCACACTAGTCTTCTCGCGCCTCTGTCGGAAAGCTTGTAGACGTACTCGCCCCTACGCCATTCTCTATGAAGCAGGCCATATCGATGGTAACGTAGAAGTGCCATTCTGACTGCACGTGAGGAACCTGGGAGCCCCGATTCAGATCGTGCTCGCTCTATGATTCGGTTGGAGCCGCACCATTCTTCGGTTGTGAGCAGATTCAGAATCACAGTCTTTAGTTCGTTGTATCTCAAGGCTTCTCCAAACCTCCCTACACGAGGTTGGCAATATGAGGGTTGCGTCTGTAGATCGCGCTTGATCTCTAATGAAGTAGAGTGAAAGTGAAGTGATGCTGAGTAACATCTAGCGGAAACATCTAATCACATATGCTCGCATTTTTATGCGATCATTGATGAGCGGTACATTCGAAATCATGCAAGGCGTTACTCGGCACGATTGGGTGCACACACAAGAGCTTTTAGAGTGCAAGATCATTACAGATGTGAATGTAATCATCTGTGGCGAACGGTGAGAGTAGCACCGCAAAGTCGAGGAGGAGAGCGAAGTGAGTGACCAGACCCAAGTCGAAGTAGCAATCAGGTATCGTGATGTGGAGAAGACAATCAAGGGCAATCCTGAAGAGGTCTTCAGAGGCGTCTTTCAGTTCCTCTCCCAAATGATACCTGCACTAGAGATCGTTTCAAGGATCACGCTCACAGTGGATTTCGCCGATTTCCTGAAAGAAGCTGCAGGTGTCTTTGCGGTCACGCCAGAAGGCGTTGTTGTCCTCACACCCTTGGAAGCTTTGACAGATCGCGAACTCGTCCTGCTCTACTTGGTCAGAGGGAAGATTGCACGCGAAACCGGGAAATCGGAAAAGGAGACTCTCCTCGCATCGGATCTCATCTCATTCACCGGCAAGGGATCCGGAACAATCGCTGGAAGGCTTAGCGAGCTCTCAGGCGAGGGGCTCGTCGAGAGAACCGGGAAGGGTGAATACCGAGTAACAACCTTCGGGCTGCATCACTTCCGAAACGACGTGCTTCCGAAACTCAAGGGTTGATCACGACTGAGTGAAGAAAGAACTCTTACCGTTGAGCTGCAAATCGGGGAACTAAAGCACACAGCAAAGGGAACAGTAGACGCGGTCCTGCAAGAAGTGCTCGCCTTCGTCTCACGCGCCGTTCCGGGCTATGATGCGGCTTCAAAACTCCTATACATTCCAGAGTACGCAAACCTATTTGATTCTATTTCTAAAATGCTGAAGATCGCACCTGACGGGCAAGTCCTTCTCTTACGAGAGAACCTGCCTGCAGAAAAGGCCATCACAACTGTTCTTCTCGGAGCGCATGTTGCAAACAAGTTCCAGAAACGTCCCAGCGACGAATTGTATGCAGAAGAAATCGCCAGATCCGTAAGCAAAGCACTGAAGACAGTTAGAAACACTATCGCCGAGCTTCAGAAACAAGGTCTCATCGAACGTGCCGCACGCGGAACCTATAGAATCACAACTGCCGGCATCATGAAGATGGAACAGGAACTACGGGCATTGCCAAGCGGTCCTGAAGGAGGGATCCCTCAGAAACAGTGAGGGTCACAACCACCGCGCCCGATTAGGGGAAATTCGGGTGCGGCGGCAACGGGGGCTTCTAGCAGCTCCCGCAATAGGGGGGAGAATCTGATGATCCACCGCACCCAAATGACACATGGTTCAATTGAAGAGATAAGCGGTTCGCTACTATACGAGAACAGCGAACGCTCACTACTACCTTCGTTTCTCATAGAGCTTAGCAGCAGAACAATGCAGCAGTTGAATGGTCGAGCATTCAGCCCCAGAGAATCATCAATATTCGCAATGGCCATTGACGATGACGGATCCGACATAACTCCAGCTCTTGCAGTTGGCGACTCGGATCACTGCGAGACAATTCCTCTGGAATCATCGAAGGCGTCGACCGTTGCAGCAGTTGACGTTTCCAGCTTAAGAATCGGCGAAACAGAAACCGGTGTACTAGCCGCAATCAGAGGCGCACTCGTATGGAAGTCCCCCCGCGGATACCAATACATCAGATGCGGCCCCTTAGCATTCCATTTGGGACACACCACGGACGAACCATCTCCTTCAATCTCGGCTGGTGAATGGTCAAGCCAATTCTTCACTGAACGCGCCATAAGCCGACTACGCAACACGCTCGAACGATGGATACAGCGGGAGATCTGCGCCTCTCTTGAAGATGCCCTCGTCCTGTTCGACGGATCGCTCACGGTCGGAACACCGGACAATCCAACCGCACATCTCGCTCGGATCTTAGATTCAGCGAGAGAAAGAGGAAGCGTCGTGCTTGCATTCTCAAAGAGCACGAAGCTATGTGCTTTCGGCAGAAAGATCACTTCGCTCGTATCCGAAGCTCAGGCGCCGTGCTTGGTCGATGTTGATAAGGCCGTCAGAGGACAGTTCGAGTCCCATCCAATTCGTCTCGCAGGTCATGTGTATGTTGCGAAACTCACCGAGAACGGATTCGCTTTCAGATTGGATGTAGACCGTCAGGTTCCGTCTGAAGATCGAATAGACGCACTGAATCGACTTATCGCGAGCGATGTTGTAGCGCAAGGCTACCCTGAAACGCTTAGACTCGCTCACATCTTCTCGACATTCACCGCGAACGACGTAATTGCCGTGCAACGTCACCTAGCCTTCACTCATGGACTAAGGATCGCGCCACGGTTCAACTTGAGAAAGGCGCTCTTCGGCCCGTTCGGAACATGGGGGGCAGCATAGAGCAGTGAAGATCTACCGCAAAGAGGGCGACGTCATGCAACTGATCAGCTTTCCAGGGGAAGAGGTGAACAAAGGCGACTACCTGCTCGTTGAAGACCAACGATCACACAAAGGGTTGATCATTCAGATAATCGACATACAATTCGCAAACATCCCAGGAATACTTGAGGACATACTGCGTGACGTGATGACAGAGGAACCAATACAAGGCATCGACATCGATCCGCTTGAGATTTCATCACAGGTTGCCGTACTGAAGGATACGAAGCTTCTAGTGTGCAAGATCAGGGGAGCTCTTGAAAATGGCCGGCCAACCCGCAATGTTTCGTGGCTTCCTTCGAGGATCAACTCCTCAATCTCCAAATTTCCCATTGAGACGATAGCCTCAGAGGAATCTCCGAGTAGGCCGATCCTGCTCGGAGGCATCAAAGAGAATTCTAAATTCACAGTTAACGCTACGACGCTTGATGGTCGACTCAACATCGTAACCGGGAAAAAGGGAACGGGAAAATCGCATCTCTCCAAGCTGCTTGCAATGAGCCTTCTCGATCATGGCGCACCGTGCCTGATTTTGGACGTGAACGGAGAGTACACAAACCTCACGCGCCGAGCAAGTGGAGAAAAGAGCCCATACGAAGGCAAGATTACCGTGATGACACCCAGGCTTAGCCTCAGATTCACTCTGGCTGAGATCGGTTTGGGGACAATGATGGACATCCTCCTACACGCACTAGACCTACCAGGGACATCGGCCCGCGTCTTCGCAAGGATCTGGCGGCAACTCGAACAAAAGAACGAACTGATGGTCAAATCGCTGGGAGAAGCAATTGCTGACTCCGACTGCCACGAAAGCGTCCGAGACGCTCTCCAGTCAAGATACAATACACTCGTCGACTCGGGAATATTCACAGACGACCCTTCAACAGCACACTCACGTCAATTGCTCGAACGATTGGCCACCGGCGGAGCAGTTGTAGTGAATATGAAGAATCAGTCATCCATGATCCGTCGTATCGTTGTTGAACTTCTCCTGAGCAAGATCACCGAACTGCTCTCGCACACTCGACTCAGGGCTGTGTTCCTCTTCGCGGAGGAAGCGCATCTTTACCTACGCGAGACCTACTGGGATGACATAGTCACCCGTATGAGACATCTCGGCATATTCACCACATTCGTAACGAATCAGCCGGACACCATTCAAGAAAGCATTTACAGACAAGCAGACAACATATTCCTCTTCAACTTCACCAACGAGCGCGATCTAGATGTCGTTGCAAGAGCAGCCAAGATCGACGGCGAGAGCGTAAAACTACTCGTAAAAGACTTACCTGTAGGCCACTGCTTAGTGATCGGCGATGTGGTTCGCGACTTCCCGGTAGTCGTGAACGTTAGACCACTCGATGTGGAGGCTCTTGGCGGCACGAGGTTCTTCTTCCAAGAGAACTGCATACCATGTGCAAAGTGAACTAGCCGCGAAGCTGCGGAAAATGCCTGATCGTTCGAAAGTCTTTACTGCACGAGACACATGTGCAAAGACGAGACTCCCGAGTTGCCATCGATGAGCACCGCTCTTCCGACACCAACCTACGTTCTCAGCCGACCAAGAGTTGTGCCGATCCTAGATGTTGTGGACGAAGCTTCGAGTACAAAATCCGTCAGCTTCAGAGACAAACTGGGAGCAACTGCGATGCCGGGTCAATTTGGAATGATTTGGGCGCCTGGTACTGATGAAGTGCCAATGAGCCTGCTGCCGCGAGGCAAAGACGACATTGTTACGATCACAGTGAAAAAACGCGGAAACGGCACAGGAGCGCTTCTTAGAAAGAAGAAAGGTGACTTGATCGGTGTCCGCGGGCCATACGGCAGAGGCTTCACCTACGCTGGTGTTAGGAACGCGCTTATGATCGGAGGCGGCACAGGAGCGATCCCCTTACTCGCGTTAACTCGCATTCTCACCCCTTCACGTGTCAGGTGCAGCTTCATCCTCGGAGCCCACACCCAACGCGAACTACTCTTCCAGAACGAGATAGAGCGGCTATGCAAGGAGACTGGAGGAAGCTACATCGTCACGACCGACGACGGATCAGCTGGAACCCAAGCACTTGCAACACACGAGACTGCGAAGGTTCTACGTGCAGGATCATTTGATCGCGTGTATACCTGTGGTCCCGAGGTTATGATGAGGAAGGTCATAGACCTCGCAGGCGAGGCACGGATCGCAGCTGAAGCAGGGCTTGAGCGCATATTCAAATGCGGATCAGGAATCTGTGGCAGTTGCTGCATCGGATCCTACATAGTTTGCAAGGATGGCCCGGTCTTCAGCGGCGAGATTCTGAGAGAGCTACCGGAGTTTGGCAGGTCAACAAGAGATGCCTCCGGCAGGTCGGTCATCATCAAGTCATCCTAGACCGGTGCTGATGCAGTATTGAAACCTACGATCCCCTAGGCTTTGGCTTTGAGAATACCTTTAAGATGAGCTGCCTCGAATAAGCCTGTCAGTCATATCTATCATGGGAGGTGTTGACGATACCAACTCACGGATCTCTTACGAAGGCTGGCAAAGTTCGCCAGCAGACGCCGAAAGTCCAAGGCGCAAACAAGCGCTCCCCAGTACCCAGGCTACGCATTCGTAGAATCGCAGAGAAACGGCTAGAACTCGGTAGAAAACCCGGTCAGAACTTCATGCGCACCTAGGCGACGAACCTTCGAATCATCAGCGAACGCTTAACTCTCCTTTTTTCATTATAGCCAACGAAGAAGGTCAGTATCACCCGGAGTCTCGGAAATGCGCGTCCAACTGCAACCAATCGGGCATGTCGCGACAGATGCAAACCATGAAGAACTGCGCCACAGAACTATCATGTCAAAGATTATCATCGATCGCAAGTTCGCGGGTGGACTGAAAGGCGTCGAAGGGTTCTCTCATCTATACGTGCTCTTTCTACTGCACGAGGTGCCAAAATGGAGTGGCAGCCTGATGGTTCACCCGAGAGGAAGAGCTGACATCAAGAAGACAGGAGTCTTCGCCACTAGATCCCCTCACCGTCCAAATCCCATCGCGCTGACGCTCGTTAAGCTACTTAGCAAGAAGGGCAGAGTTCTTACGGTGAAAGGTCTAGATGCATACGACGGGACACCTGTTCTGGATCTTAAGCCGTACGATAGGTTGGACAGTACGCCGAATCTTCGAGTGCCCCTTTGGTGGAAGAAGCTGGAACGAGAAAGCAGACGTGAACGAGGTTCACAGAATCAGCGATCAGATAAGCGAGTTCATCGACGGGGCAGGTTAGGCTCCAAGACGCGGTAGACATCAAGTAGAGAGTCACTGTTCACCGTGTAGGTGGCGGCTCTCAATACGCTCTCATCGGATGCGTTGAATGCGACTGACAGTTCCACCGCTTTTAAGACGACTATATCATTCGTCCAGTCGCCTACGTGGGCACATGACCTTAGTCTAATCCTGTGTTGGTTGCAGTATCTCTGCAATCCATCCAGCTTGTTTGTCAAGAGTCCATCCGGCCCGTCAGAGTGCCGTTTGATGTCTCGGCTTCGCTCCCAATAATGTCGTGGAACCCGAGCTTCCTTAGCGGTTTCGCCGCAAACGATGGGTTATCGGTCAATATCAGGCATTTTACGCCCGCGCGGTCTAGTCCTTGAAGGGCCTTGTCGAGGTCTCCAATCAGAGGCAACCCATCTAGGTCTGGAGCAATCTCTTCAATCTTCATTCTGGCGAATAGAGCGAATTGGGCCGTGAGTGTCTCCTCGTATCCACGTTCTCCATCAAAGAAGAGCGCGTCATGCTCAGAGATCTTCCTGTGCAATGCTTCAGGGATCTTTGCATAATTCAGTATTTGGCCTCGTAGAATCGTTCCGTCTAAGTCGAAGGAGACAAGTTTCAATTGTGGATTGTTCATCGACGGCAGCTCTAGTTCACGCAAGTTCTTGTGGACGGCGTCATTACGTTCCTTTTTAACTTGAAGCTGCAGGATGAAGCGCAGATCAACAATGCCCGAGAAACGGGTCATCGTGACTGATATCGATTACACGCTAACTGACGCCGAGCTTAGGCTTGACCTTGGCGCTGCTCAGAAGATCAGAGAGCTCGAAGAGCGGGGAGTCAAAGTAATTCTGGATAGTGGAAGGAACTTAGCCGCGACTGGATCGCTCGCGCAGCTCATAGGCACCTCTGGCTTTGTTGTGGCCGAGAATGGAGGTGTGATCGCCAAGTATCAGACACCGATCAAGATTCTTGGCAGAATTGAAGACGCCCGCGCTGCGCTACGAATGCTTAGGAAGAGAATTGGAAACAAGGTAAGAGAGAGGCCTGATAGCCGGCTCGGGATGCGGCTGTCGAGCGTCTCATTGGAACGATCGCTCAACCCCGAGAAAGCCAGAGAACTACTACGGAAGAGCAAGATGGGAATTGATCTCATCGACACCGGTGTCACTTACGTACTTTTGGACGCTCGCTTTGACAAGGGGAATGCTCTTGCTCAGCTGGGACGACTGGCGAAGATACCATTGACTAATTCCACGGGGATCGGTGACAACTACAATGACCTCCCGCTTTTTCGTGAAGTTGCGCACAAGATTGCGGTTGGAAATGCTCCGGAAGAAGTCAGGCAAGAAGCCGATTACGTTTGCAGGCACACCTTTGGCAGAGGCTTCCTAGAGGCAGTTGAGCATACGGGACTCTGAACGCATCATGCTTGACTGCTGAGAATCCGCACTAGAAGACTATGCTCAGTAGTCTCCTCAGCCTCAGGCTCCTCTTACTGTAGGAACCCCGAGAGAGGAGTTCATCAAGTACCTCGGCGCTCATGATTGTTCAACAGGCGGCACAAGTGTGATCGCTATAAAAAGGGGTTATTGAGCGAATCGATATATCGAATGTCGAGCATCCGCGTCCGCATTCCCATGCGAGCTTGATTGTTCATGGTCGGATGGCCTGAGATCCGCTCGGCGAGCATCAGCTTGCCTGTCGCCATCGAAATCGTGTCTATCGTGTCTTGCTCTTCTCTCTGCGCTTGTATAGGTAGTAGACCGGTGCTCCGATCACAATGATGGGCATCAGGGATACTGAGAGAATTATGATTCCTCTAAGGATTGTGAAGAATCCTACAATTGCGATCTCGAATGTTTCACCCCAGTTCATTCCCGGCGGCATGAAGGCGGGGAGTGGCTCAGTCAATGTCACTGAGATGAGTGACATCTCAGCGTTGCCTTCGAGATAGTTGATTTGGCCTTGCAGGCTGTCTATTTCGCCTCTAACCCTTCCGAGCTCGGTCTCCACCCGAAGAATATCTTCAACCGTTTTCGCCATGCCTAGGATCTCTTGGAGGCGCTCTTCCTGTTTCTGCAGGTTGTTGAGTCTGGCTTTCAGGTCGATGTACTGTTGAGTGATGTCTTCGCTATTCGTGCCTTCATCGAGTATTTTCCCATAGACTTCTATCTGCTGGATGGAGGAGCGGAATTGATCCTTCGGTACTCGGATGGCTATCTGAGCTGTTGTTTGCGTACCGTAGGTCGAACGTGATGAGCTGGCAACATATCCACCATTGCCCTCTGCAAGTCCCCTGATCCTCTGAAGTGTTCCTTGGATGTCTTTGGTTTCAAGTGATATGTGTCCATTGTAAATCACTACTCTCTCCTGAGATGTTGGTTGATCCTTCGCGGTTCCGCCGAATGGAGATGCCGCCTCAGTCATCGTCGCATAACCTGGTGGCAACTCCGGTCCGCTAATCGTGCTGTACTGCGAGTAGAACACGCCGATAAAATAGGAGGCAACCAGAAGAATCACGATGCCACACGAAGCGACGAGTATCTTTCTTTGACTCATTTCTCATCAACTCTCCATCGGTGGAGCATGAATAAAGCGCTAGACCTTCGAACATGCCGTTCAGAGAATAGAACAACCGGCAAATCACGGATTACCTAGCAGAGGTTATGCCTCAGATATCTTGATGAGTTGAAATACGAGTATTCTTGAGCCGATACGCCTCAAAATGACACGTTCAAGAGGATGGACTCCACCCAGAAGAAGGTGTCACCCACCCGAGCGTCGCAGTCAGCAGAGGAACGTCAACACGGATCCAATCCACGGGGAGCCAGACGGCATATGCAGACTTGCCTATGGCTGTCGTCAAGCGTTATCTACGTCGGCGGCAAATGAGTTCTCTTCATTCACTAGAAAATCAGTATCTCGCAACCTATATCTGCCCAGGTTCTTGAGCGGATGGATGACCACTAATGGGGATCAAACCGGTGAAACCCAAAACGGTTCTTGATTGGCTGCTGAACAAGGACCAGCCATCCATCAGATATCTTGCACTGACACAGCTGCTAGAGAGAACTCAGGACGATCCCGAAATTCAATCAGCAGCGCGGATGATCCCTAGGATCGGATGGGCTGCTGACATCCTTGCTAAGCAGATGCCCGGCGGATCGTGGGCTGATGAAGAGCGCCTGTACGTCCCGAAGTACCTGTCTACAAACTGGATGCTGCTCATCTTATCAGACCTAGGTCTAACAAAGGAGAATCCACAGATCTCCAAGGCCTGCGAGTTATGGATCAAGAGATTTGCAAAAAGGGACGGCGGATTTGGCGCGGAGGGATGGAGCAAAAGCCATCTATGCATAGTGGGCAACACCGCGCGCGCCTTGGTGAAGTTCGGCTACGCCGACCACCCCAAAGTAAGAAGCGCGTTCGAATGGCTGGTGAAGAATCAGGCGAAGAAGGGCGGCTGGTCATGTTTCGGGTCGGGGAGAAACCTAGACTCGTGGGAAGGCATGAGCGCATTCGCCGTGTACCCACGCCAGAAGTGGACCAAAAGCATGAAACACTCCGTCGAAATGGGGGCAGAGTTCTACCTGGAAAGAGAAATGCGCAAGCAAGGAGCACGCTACCGACCTTGGTACCGCTTCCACTACCCAGTCCACTACTATTACGATTTGCTCGTCGGCCTTGATTTCATCACAGCCCTAGGATACGGCGACGACAGGAGGCTGAAAGGTGCGCTTTCACTACTCATAAAGAAGAGACGACGCGACGGGAAATGGCTCCTTGACGCGGTCCATCCTGACTTGGAGGGGTCCATGGCAAAATGGTACCAAAAAAGAAGCCCGACTCCATTCATACTCGAAAATCCAGGAGAGCCAAGCAAAATGATTACGCTGAAGGCCATCCAAGTCTTGACCCGAGTCAAGAATCCGAGATAGTCTGAAAACGAGAGACTGGAAACGACATGGCGTGTTTGGTGTGCCGGTCTTTTCCTCTTTTGTGCGACGGGGCAGATCAACCTGAAGCACAGGTCCAAAAATCACGGGTCGGATGGTCACAGATATTCCCTTCACTATGACGGAGACGGCATCGTCAAAAAGTACGTTTTGTAGGGTGGCAGCCGCCCAGTAAAATGTGTCAGCCACCCCGGCTTCACTCTAAGAAGGCACATGGGAGGGCGTGATCAATCTTATTTGGTGGGGCCGGTGGGATTTGAACCCACGACTTCTGGCCTCGCGGCTTTCGCACACGGGGACGCCAGCGCCCCAGGTTCACCGCCGAGTGCGGCTCTGGTATCCATTTGGCGACATCGTTGTCTAGACCAAGCTAGACGACGGCCCCTACGCTCGGCCACAGTCGTTCCGTACTAATAATAGCCTTGTGCTCGACCTTTTCGAAGCTCTGCGACGAGTCCGGTTCGACGGAACGCTTGGTAATCAGCCCCATCCCCGTCACAACGGTAGATTGTCTCATCGAGATCATTGAATCTCAATAGGACAACTGGGCCTGGGGTGAACAGATGTTTGGGTCAACCCAAGGTCGTTGCGGATAATCCATTAATCGTCTCGTTATTCGCATCATAAGGACACCCGAATGGGTGCCTCAACTATTGGGAGAAGCGATGACCAGCTGTGTAGACTCGCCGGTGAAAGAGTCCGCTCTACACGATGATGCTTCGTAATGTGAAATGCCCAACGTCTTCACAGGTTGCCCAGTTTGGTCAACTCAATATCTTATATGATGACAAGGCAGTATGCTCTGACTGAGATGATTGTGCTTTGTTTTGTTCTTCCTGCGGCCAACCCATTCCGGAAGGCTCCAGTTTCTGCACGAATTGCGGAGCTAGGATAGGCGCTACGCAAACACCGGCCTCTGCCCCTGTAGCTGTTCAGACGGCTAGGGCCAGTTCTCCTTTCGTGGGCCGGGAGTTCATTATTGAACAGAAGATTGTGGCGATGCGCGATACGTTCGGAATCAAAGATAGGAATGGTAACTTGCTTGCCTATGTGAAACGGAAGATAGCCAGTATAGGCCCACAGTTCTGGTTCGAATCACCTGACGGTACTCGCCTTGGCGAAGTGAAAGGCAAAGTCGTCGCAGTCCGACCAACCTTCGAAATCTATGATATTCAGAACCAGTTGCTGGCTGTAGTGAAGAAGAAAGTGATGAAGCTCATGGGTTCTGAGTGGTGGCTGGAAAACCCGTCCGGGCAGGAAATCGGGAGAATCAAAGGAAACATAACCGCGCATGACTTCGCAATCCAATCACCTACAGGCGCACCGCTCGCTCAGATCACCAAGAAATGGATCACCGTACGCGACTCCTATGGCGTTGAGATACTAAGCTCGGAGCTCGATCCATATGTGATCTTGGCTTACGCTATTGCCATGGATCACGTTGAGTACAAGCAATCATCAGGAGTCAAGATTGGATTCGGCGTCTAGCCACTCTTTGCAAGCACAGGCGCCCTTATGCGGCAAATGCCTCCGCAAGCAAGATCGTCGACAGTCTCTTCTTGTTCGACATGTCTCAGAGCCCAGCGATGAGTCTGATCTTCAGGAAGGACTGATCATCAGGGTGATGCTTGTAGTCCCGCAGTGCACGGACGAGCGACGCCTTTCTTCGCCATCTTAGAATGGTTCGTAGGCGTCTCGCGGGCCCGCCTCCAATCAGCAGATATTGAGAAATCGAGGTCACATTCGAAGGCCGCCGCTTGTCGCTTGCGCTCTCGAAGTCGACAATTCGTGGAATATCGCCCATTTCCACGAGAACGTTTTTTGGAGCTTCACTAAGCTCACCGTGATCCAGAGAAATCCTATCGAGGCGGTAACAATCATCTAGGAGCCCACCGATTACTCTGCGAACTCTTCTCTTGCATCCAGTCTTCGGCAGGAGAGCAACCCATCGCTTGAGAGGAACCCCATCGATGAGTTCCATTACGAGGAAATTGTCGCTCTGTGCGAGAAGTTTAGGGCCCACCTGCACAGAATTTGCAAGGCGAAGCATGTCCGCCTCATGACTCATGTCTCGCCGGTTGGCGTCTACTCGTCTGATCTTTAATGCGGCGGTCTGGCCATGTATCAGCGCTTTTGTTACAATGCCCACGCACCCCTTTCCCAGCACTCTAGCATGCCCAATCTGGTGCGTTCCTGAGAGTTCGATAGCGTCGACTCCGATGGAAGCCAACTCCTGCAACCTCCTCTCAACCAAGCGTACCTCTGGCCTCGGGTAACAGAGAACAGCGGCCAAGTCGCTTGATTCAATCAGTTTCTGCGACAGAGGTAAGCGTTCACTCAAGCCATGCAGGCCTTCCCTTGAGGAAACTCGTAACATATTCAGCGGCGTCATGATTCTTTCGGTAGAAGTCGATGATCGCTGGGCCCGCAAGAACGCGATGTCTTCGCTTCAGGACAGGAGCGATCTTGCTCGCTACTCCCACATGTCTGCCACCGTCGCGGATCCCAGATCGCAGGAGTTCGACAGCGTTTGTGTTCTCGCGCAGCTGACCTACTGCCCATCTATCATCGTCAACCCATGGACCGGAAATGCTTCGCTGCTCGGTCAGGTGCTTGCGGAGAAACAGTTGAGACGCCTGGGACCTGGCAACGTGTGGACCCAAGTGCTTTCGCATCGGGGGTAATGTGAGGCTTTCCAGTTCGAACAGGATGAGATTGAGGTCTTTCTCGTTACTCCACGATGCCGAACGGGTGACGTTGAAACCCTCTTGTCTGAGCATGTTTCGCAGTGCTCTTTCAGTTCTGTACAATTGACTCCAAAGAACATCAACTACTGCGTCAACTCTGCCCAGCTCTATGGCCAGAATGTTCGAGCCACGCCGTTGCATCTCGCGGCGAAGCCGCGCAACGCTGAGGGGCATGATCTTTTGATTGATGAAGAAGCTTGTGTTGGGTTTGGTGCAGAAAGCTCGGGCGGCTGCAACGAACTCCCAGAGTCGCCGACGGGATATGGAAGCGGCCAAGTTTCTGCCACGATCCACGGGATCGACTACGACCAGCGGTGCCTCGAAGAGGTCAACCATTTCTCTCTCTCTGCCTGCGTAGTAACGTTCCAGATCTATCGTGACTGGGGCCTTCCATGACTGTGCATGCTCAAGAGTTCTCATGAATGAGTTGTAGTACATGATCAGAGTTTCACAGAGCATACCGCTAAAGCCCGATATCTTCACGTCGGCGCCGTAGACTCTGATCCCTTTCAAGAACGCTTTAAGGAGCCTGACCTCGTTCCTCTGATTCGAGTCAAGATGTGATATGACGTATTCTGTGTGGTAGGGCGTGCGGTCTGTGGCGCTTCGCCACACGCCCCGTGCCACATTGTAACATGGCACAACGTTAACACGCACGTTTTCGACGTGAGTCTCAAGGTAGGGATGGTCAGCGTATCGTTCGATGATCGGGTATCCCTTTAATGCATGTCGAGCAACGCCGAGGCAACGATTCTCAAGGTCGGCCCGGCTCAGTGAGACGGGAACGCGCAGAAAGATATCGATATCGGCGTCCCCTTTGAGCCAAGTGTCCTTCGCAACGGATCCATCGATTCTGACCTCTGCCTCTAGTCCGTTCTTCTCGGTCTCGACGACGAGTTTTGTTCTCAGTTTCTCCGCGATGTTGTTCACAATTTTCCTTTCCGTGTCCGACGGGACTATCTGGCGCGTGACGGAATTGCAGACGCCAACAGCTTTCTCCAATCTCTCACGACTTGTCATGTGCGGCTATCCGCTAGCCCGTACTGCATGGATTGTGGAATAAAGCGGGCCCTTGGGAGTTAGCACGCTTCTCTTCAGACGTACTTCTTCGACGTGTACGATTCCGAAGGGCGTATCGCGCATCTCATCAACCAGCTTCGCAAGCTCGTCTTTCATTCGTCCCGTCTTAACTCGCGCGATGGTGACGTGGGGGCTGAATCCTCTATTGTCTGGCTCGAACCCGATCTTCCTAAACCGGGGTTCAAGTTGTTCGAAGATACGTGATATCTCCTCTTTGCCGTTTCTCATTCCTACCCATACAACATTAATCCTTCTCAGGTTCGGGAATGCTCCCAGCCCAACGAATTCCATGTCGAACGCGGTAAACTTGACCTCGTTCATCTGTTCCTTCACAAGTTCAATTGTGGTATCTGGGACTTCACCCAAGAACCTGACGGTGGCATGAATGTTCTCAGTTTCCACAAGTTTCAGATCTGCACCTAGATCCCTCAAAGCCCGCTGCGCTTCGACAAGCTTGGAAACGACGCTCGTCTCATCCATATCCACTGCAACGAAGGCCCGTATCCGTTCGCCGGCCAAGTTTTCTTACCAAACCCACATATCAGCGCTGCCAATTTAACAATTCAAGTCAGGATAGATAGTAAAGAGGAAGGCTTGATCGTATCAATGAAGCGAAAGAATGTGATTGCGATCGTCGGGATGCCTGGTGCCGGAAAAGGCATCGTTTCAGGGACGGCTTCATCACACGGTTATCCAGTTCTAATCTGCGGAGATGTGGTCCGTGAGGAGACGCTGAAGAGGGGTCTGGAACCAACTCCCGAGAACACCGGCAAGGTTATGCTCGCAATACGCCAAGAGGAGGGGCCATCCGTCGTTGCTGAGAGGTTAATCTCTAAGATACAGTCATCAGCGGTCCCGCTAGTGATCGTGGAAGGGGTCCGAAGCATGGACGAAGTGAATGCGCTACGAAGAAACCACGATCTGGTTGTCCTCGCAGTCCATGCATCTCCGAAGACACGTTGCAAGCGCCTAATCGCGAGAGGTAGAAGTGACGACCCGAAGAACTGGGATGAATTCGCGGAAAGAGACTGGAGAGAGCTTGGCGTCGGAATCGGAAACGTCATCGCATTGGCAGGAGAGATGCTCATCAACGAGACATCCATTGAAGACCTCAACGCAGCCGCGGAGGTTGTTCTGCTGAAGGTGAGTAGGAATGAGTGAAGTTCTATCACGTGTAGAGACTCCTCTCAATCCAACGGAGGATCCTGAGAAAGTCCTGCGAGCAGTGCGAAATCTGTTTCCTAATTGTTCGCCATCAATTGTGAGAAGTGATGAACGCCACGGCAAGCTGGAAGGGTCAATGTCCCGTTTGGAAGATCTGGATAATCTCAGAATTCTTCTTCGTCAGGGAGTCATCCGGGATGCGGCTCGCAAGATTCTGCTTAGGAACATCTCAGGCTCCTCTATTGTTGTTCATTTGAATAAGCAGGCTGCTTTCGCTGGTAAAGCGTCATTCTGTGAAAGATATGACGAATCACCGCTCGGTCCCGTCACATTGACCATTACGGTTGAGAATCCTGAGCAGGTGATAGATTGGCTCGCACCGAGTTCGCGACGAAGACAAGAAATCGAAGACTAGTCTGTCGGCGCTTGCTTTCGTGAGTGATTAAGATAGTTTTAGCGATCCCAGCTCTTCGGCAACGATCGTCCTTGGGAAGATTGCCTTCGCCTCGGCAAGAAGTTGCTTCGTGTCTTCATAGATCGAGCTGAGGTGAGTGAGTGCTAGGCTCTTGGAGCGGCTTCTCTTTGCGACCGTCGCCGCTTCGGCGGCAGTAGAATGGCCGTATTCGCGAGCTCGTTCCGATACTTCTGACGAGAACATACCATCATGTACTAGCAGATCTGAGCCGAAGGCGAGTTTGACAATTCTGTCGCAAGGTCTCGTGTCCACCGCATAAGTGATCTTCAACCCTTTACGGGAGGGGCCGACAACTTTTGCCGGATCAATTTTCTTTCCGCCGACCTTGATTGTCTTTCCCATCTGAAGCGCCTTCCATAGTGGGCCTTTTGGGATTTTGAGTTCTCTTGCCTTTGCCGGATGAAACCGGCCGGGTTTATCGTTTTCTATGAGCGAATATGCGAGGCATGGAATGCCGTGATCAGCCCACGCCGCTTTGATGATGTAGGTACGTGTCTTTGCTACTGTTCCTGCGTGAATCTCTACGGTTCGAACCGAGAACAGTGGTCTGAACTTGACTGTCTCTGCTGTGCATTTCACAAATTCGGAGATGCCAGGAGGCCCGTAGATTTCAAGGTCTCGACTCCTGCCCATGAACGACATTGTGTGAAGAAGACCTGGTATGCCGAGTATGTGGTCAGCGTGCATGTGGGAGATCAGTATCTGCATTTCGCGGTTGAAGCCGAGCTTTGCTATGAGGAACTGCTTCTGGGTTCCTTCTCCGCAGTCGAACATAACGAGGCCCCCGTTTGTCCGGACGGCAAGGCTAGGGAGGTTTCTCTTCTTAGTCGGCACGGTGCCCCCTGTACCTAGAAATGTGGCTTTCACGTCGCAGCCTCCATCAATCATGTCATTGCTTTCTCAGCACGAGAATCCGTCTGGTTAGGCTTCGGTGCACATATAACAAGTGAGATTCTACGAACTTGAATCCCGCCTTTCTCGCGATTGATTTGATCCGCAGTTCGCTCGGACAGCATATGCACAGGTAGCCTCGCTTAGAAAGAAGGTCATACGCCGCCGGGAGGAAGTCTTGAAGAAGGCCGTAGAGTTTTCGCCCGTAAGTCGAAGCCTCTCTTCCGTAAGGCGGATCAGTTACGATCGAATCAACGCGACGGATCGGAATCTTTGTGGCGTCCGCGACGATTAGGCCAAAAGGCTCGGCGCCGTAATGCTTTAGGTTCGTTCTTGCTCCCCTGATCATTCGCGGATCTGCGTCCACGCCGACTGCTCTGCAGGAGACTGCGACCGCCTCGAGGAGAATTCCTCCAACTCCACAAAAAGGATCGACGAAGAGCGCTCCTTCAGGAGGTCTTGCAAGATTCACGATGCATCTGGCCAGCTTGGGTTGCATCGTTGACGGATGGAATACAGGTCTCTTTCTAGGTCTTCTAGACGCTATTAGCCCAGGAACCCTTGAGTGAGTAACTTCTCCCAAGAGTAAGCCTCGTGACGAGATCATACAGAGAAACGTCACGTCGGGAGAGTCGAGGTTAACCTTGATTCCACCGCCCTTTTCCTTTAGGACTCCGCCGATCTCTCGCTCCAATGTTGCCCTGTTTAGCTGCCTGTATGCTCGGCCCACGCGGAGCGAACGAACTGCGAATGATCGCCTCCTGGCGAAGTGACGCGTAAAGTCTAGTCTCCGCAGAAGATTCAGGAGCTGTTTCTTGCTCGGACCGGCTGTAGTTATTTCGATGCCGCATTGCTCATACATCACGCTCCTCCTTGCTACCGCGTCAAGTGCTGAACGATCGGCTTTGACTCTCAGCAGTTTCACTGATGCTGCTTTTTCCTCGAAATCGATTCCTCGTGCTTGGAGAATGGCGCGTATCTCTGCTTGCGGTAGAGTTCTATGCTCTCCCGAGATAACAAAGAAGAGCCGGTCCTTCACCAAATCTTTCTCAACGCTTCAGCAATTACCGGTGCTATTGAGACTGGTTGCGGTCGAGTCTCGATCGAGTCGGTCCCGATAGTTTCATCGACTCCTGCGGCCTTGAGTGTCCGTTCGGCATCGCCCGTGAGAAGGAGGTGCGCACACGCGGCAATGACTCTCTTTGCTCCTTGCTTCCTTGCTATCTGGGCTGTGTTTGCTATAGTCTTGCCGGTTGAAATTACGTCGTCGACTATGATTGCGTCACGGCCTTTCAGGTCCACGTCTTTGCCGGATGTGCTTACTGCGCCTGTCACTTTGTCCCTCAATTTCTCGAACCATGCGTACTCAGTCCCTAGGTTCGTGGAGACAGTTTGAGCGAGCGGGATCGCTCCATCATCCGGAGCGAGCACGTACGGATTCTCTAGCGAGCGCGTTTTCAGATATGCGCCGACAAGATTCATGCACGTTAGGTTCTTTGAGTGGATCTTGAAGAATAGGAGTGCTCTGTTGCTTGGTGCATCGACAGTCAGGAAGTGCGATGCTCCCGCAGCCTCGATCAGGCGAGCACTTGTCCTAGCGCTCACCGCCTCTCCGCTCCTGTACGTATCATCTTGGCGTGCATAGGCAAAGTAGGGGACGATCGCAGCAACGTCTTTGGCCCCCATTTCTCGAGCCGCGTCAAGGACAAACAATAGATCAACCAAGTTCTTGTCCTGTGGAGGGTAACATGACTGTACTACTGCAACTTGCTTCCCGGAAACAGATTCTGGGAATCGAAAATAAGTCTCTCCGTCAGGAAACACTTTGTGTTCGAGCTGTATTACGTCCGTTCTCATCGCATCCGCTACACGCCGTGCTAGGATCGGTGAAGCTGGTCCGCTCACAATCAGCAATCTAGAGCTCACGAGAATGTCTTGCGATGTTCCTAAGTAAAATGAGTTTCTAGCGAGCTCCGAGCTTACGGCTGACTTGCATATAGCGGCAATGGCTAGATGGCGCCTTCTTCCCGTAGTTTCGTTATCTCGCTATCGCTGAAATTGAGGAACTTCTTGAGGACTTCATCAGTGTTCTCGCCCAGCAAGGGTGGTGGAGTCCTGATCTGGACTTTTGTCTCGCTGAATTTGATTGGGTTGCCTATCAGTCTCACT
>CAYGWT010000171.1:0-3208 GCA_964353625.1 uncultured Candidatus Bathyarchaeia archaeon
AACAGTTGATTCATCTGGATGGAATGGTTGCCAACCCAACGCTCGGCGACTACTACATTCCAACATCACTTGACATCCCGGAAATCCAAACAATCATCGTAGAATATCCGGGAGCAGTCGGCCCGTTCGGCGCGAAGGCGATAGGTGAACCCCTGTAGATCTGCCAGCCGTGGCTCTGACAAACGCTGTGGCTCACGCAACCGGATCAAGAGTCTTCAGCCTCCCTCTCACACCTGAGAAAGTGCTTTTCTCAATCAAACGTAAGTGACGGCATCTATTCAAATCATTATTCGACCCCCCTACTCCGACTGCTTTATCAAAGAAAACAATCCCATACATTTACCAACGTTCGAATAGGAGACGCCGATACGATTGTGGAATTTCAAAGCTGAACAGAAAGTCTTCCAGATTGGCGGCATCAGCATCGGCGGTATTCCGGGGCAACGCCCCGTGGTGCTTGTTGGCACTTTATTCTACCACGGCCACAAAATTGTGAAAGACGAAAATGCTGGAACATTTGATGAAGCAGCTGCCGAGGCGCTCGTGAAGGCTCAGGACGAGATGTCCGACAAGACCGGAAACCCCGCTATGATAGACGTCGTTGCTGCGAGCATTCCCGCAATGAAGACGCATCTTGAGTTTGTTGCGGATCTGACCAAATCGCCACTTATGATCGATAGTCCCTCAGCAGAGATAAGAGCAGTAGGTCTCGCGCACGCGAAGGAGCAGGGAATCCTTGACCGCGTAGTCTACAACTCAATTAATCCGAGCAGCAAACCGGACGAACTGAAGACGATCCAATCATCCGGCGTCTCAAGCTCCGTCCTTCTTGCATACAATATGAAGGACTTCAGCACTGCAGGGCGGATTAGCGCGATCAAGGAACTCGTGAGCAAGAGGCAAGAATTCGGAATTGAGAAACCCCTGATCGATACTTGCGTGCTTGACTTACCGACGCTCGGCTCAGCTCTTCGGGCGATATATGAACTGAAGGATGAACTAGGGTTTCCCGCGGGATGCGGTGCACACAACGCCGTTGCACTGTGGAAAGGACTGAAGAGCAAAATGGGAGAGCAAGCTGTGAAACCATGCCTCGCTTCGGTGAACGCCGCAAGCGCTGCGGTTGGGGCAGATTTCATACTCTACGGACCGATCGATGATGCGAAAGTGGTCTTTCCCGCCGTAGCAATGGTTGACACCGCCTACAGCCAACTCCTGATAGAGAAGAGAATCCAGATTCCAAAAACCCATCCACGCTACAGAATCGGTTGACGTGGCTCTGAGAAGACGATATCATGGACGCGATTGACGCGGTCATTAAGCGACTGCTGAATACGCCTGGCGTCGTAGCATGCTGGGTTGTGCCGGATGAAGATAGAGAGTCACTTCGGCAGCTTGAGAATGAAGCGAATTCTCGCCTCGGACTACCGGGAATGAATATCGTCAACGAAGGAATCAAAGACGCACTTGCCCGTCAGCACGCAGTAATAATTTCTCATTCTCCAACTTTGAGACATCCGCCAGGCCCTATCATATTGATGTGTGATGAAGACAACGTAGTAGGCGAGGAGATCTGGGAACCCGGCCAATTCGAGAAGCTCTCGAAGGATCCGAACGCACTGTTCCTAGGCAAGAGTCTGGTTCTCTATCGTGACGCACTTGCAAAGGCCAAAGGAAAGCCTCTCAAGCTCATGTACAAGGCTTTACCATTTCCGGAGATCGAAGAAATTCCCGGAGTGAAAGATGCCGTTTCGATTACCATTACGATCCCGGTGCATTTTCGCTTCTCACAGAAAGCGGGCTGGAATCCTGATGACCCGAACTTGGGCACCGTTCTGATCGGATTCAGCGAGTCCAAGCAGACGAACAGATCAAGCTAGGTGAGCAATGCATGTTCTATGAGACGCCACGTCAGAAACGAGCGCTCATTCTCACGTCTCTGACTCATTTCGTGAACGATGGCGTCTCTATGGTTCCACTGTCAATTTTTCCTCTGCTGCTCACGCTGTTTGGATTGGCTGCGCCTGAGCTGGGCGTGGTCGCGGCAATGTGGAACATAACCTCCGTCATCGGAAGCCCAGCAGTCGGCCATTTGTCGGATCGATTCAGACGAAACGGCTCACTTCTCCTAGGAGGCCTCATAATGATGGGAGTCGGTGTGATCGGAACAGGCTGGTCAATCAGCGTTGGCACAGTTCGATCCCTGTTGCCTTTCGATGTGTACCCTGCACTCTTCTTTTTTGCGGCAATTGGCGGTTTAGGCTCCGCAGTCGCCCATCCAGTAGGCGGAACCGTGCTAAGCCAAGCCTACCCATCCTCCAAGACCGGTAAGGTACTAGGATTGAACGGCGCCGTCGGCAGTCTAGGACGAGCATTATACCCTACCATCGTTGTCGTTCTGATTACTAGCCTCAATCTGCCATACGGAGTCATCGCGCTTGGATTTCTAGGACTCATTCCAGCCACCCTGATCGGACTCTTCCCGCTCGAAGGAACGCGAAGCAGCACCCCCGGAGCGTCAGATGTTGCGGAAGCGCTCGACCGTGAGGACAAGTCCGGAAAATCCACGCCGCTCGATCGATCTGCCATATTGAACGTCCTGGTACTGACAACGATAGCGGCGATTCGAGGAACATTCGGTCAAGGCGTCATGGCCTTTCTCTCAATCTTCATCGTGCAGGTTCAGCAGTACTCTTTCAGTTTCGGTGTCGGCGTGATAATGATGATTGCGATCGTGCTTGGCGTTCCAGGGCAGATCATTTTCGGCCATTTCTCCGACATGCACAGGACCACCTCCCTCACCATAAACACCGCCGGTCAGAGCGTTTCGATCATTTTCTATCTCTACACGTTATCGAACCCGATTATTTCCGTAGCGTGTCTCGCGCTCTTCGGGTTTTTCACCTACAGTTGCTATCCTGTGTTCCTATCAGCAGTATCTGATTCAGTACCGTCGAAATTTCTTTCATTATCGAACGCGATTGTATGGGGCGTTGGAAGCCTAGGAGGCAACTCAATTGGCCCCCTAATAGTTGGCCTAGCGGTCGGAGCCAACCTCTCATTGCTACCCACGATCTTCCTCACGCTCGCTATAGTATCAGGGCTTTCCACGGCACTCGTCGTGTTCCTACCGCGCCGATCCCGAATGACGCACTAGACGTGATGCTGCTTGGTCAGCCAGCTAGTCTGGGTCTATCTAGTAGTCATA
>CAYGWT010000172.1:0-2391 GCA_964353625.1 uncultured Candidatus Bathyarchaeia archaeon
TCGAAGCAGTCAGGACCTGATGTCTCCAGTGTCAAAATTGACCAAGTCCGCGGTCACCTGAGGCTCTAGATCTGCTCGCCCACGCTCAGCCAAGCCAAACGTTCCCCCAACCCCCCAAAAAAAAAGAGGGATCCTACGAATACGCTGGAATCCAGCGCATATCTGCTAGGCTGACACAAAACAGGCCGTCCTAACGGCTTGTATACCCATTTTTTCCCTTTGGACAACACCCCCCACGTCACAGTCGAACCTAGCGTCTGAGGTTAGGAAGAAACTCGTGCACTGCCTAGACGCTGCGCGTACGACGCCCGGAGATTCCGTAGGATTTGACCACTCGCCTCAACCTGATGTTCTTTCAGAGACAGCATAAAGGCGCCAATAACCGGCTCGAATCCAGGACGACGAACAGTGAAGCTTCGTATCCTCCTCTGCAGTTCCCGCTTGAAAGGATTCAGGATCAAAGGACCCGCTTTGAATAGCCCGCCGGTGAGATAGACATCCGGTTTGCTACTTGTCATGTGAAGGCGCCGGGCTACTGTAAATACGAGAACGGCCAGCGCTCGTGCTTCATATGCGCAGATTTTTCGCGCGACTGTGTCACCTCTCAATGCCGCGCCTGTGACAAGCGTTGAAATGCTAGCGATCTCTCCTACGGTCATAGGTTTCTGGTAGATTCTGTAGATTATGTCCTCCAAGTTCCGTAGCTTGAATCTGCGAACCAAGAGGCCTGCGATTGCTGTTCCCCTCTCAGAGCCCTCTTGTGAACGCAGGGCTGCTCGAATCCCAAGTCTTGCCGTGTCGTATGCACTACCCTCGTCGTCGATAACGGCTCCTCGCCCGCCCACTCGAACGATTCCTCCACGTGCATCGATCCCGATGGCAAACGATCCCGTTCCAGCGTTCACCACTATGCCTGGCCTGCCAAGAGTGGCGGCGTAGAGCGCGGCCAAGGAGTCATGCTTGACAATACGCCGTTTTCCGAGGCGCGTCAGATCAGCAACTCTCCGCCCGGCAACATAGTCTTTGGGCGAATCCATTGCAGCGAGGCCCACTACGATCGTTTCAAGATCTCTTACGGATACTCTTGCACGCCTGCACGCAAGACCAACAGCCACGCGAATCGCATCAGCAGCACCGTCAACACCAACATTATGGTAGTTTGAAGAGGAAGCGCGACCAATACCGAGCAGAGTCCCATCCGAGCTTCCCATAACGGCGACGGTCTTGGTGGCACCACCGTCGACGCCAACCAACAACGCCATTCTATAGTCTCTCACGGCTGATGGAAACGTAGCATTCTTCGCTACGCCGGGTAGGAGAAGCGCATCAAGTCACGGCTTCATTCTTGCTGATACTACCGTTGGATGCTGTCCGGAATGTGGGGAGATATGCCGGTCCATAGATGATTAAGCCGTTTCTGCCTTCATCATCGAGCTTACGAATCACGACTTCAAGTGTAGTCCCGCTGACGAGGTCATTGGATGCAGCATCAACAATCAAGGCCTTTCCCTTGGCCATTATCTCGAAGTTCGATGTGAGTCTTCTCTGTATTGGAAGCTTCCTAAACGATACGAGCTTGGCAGACATTGGGAATTGTTTCTGTTCCAGAGGTCCCTTGCAGTCCCATTCCAAACATCTGTCCCGTGCCGGGTAGAACACGCGTTCGCACCCGTGACAGAGCGTCGCGGTTATGTGTTGGTCATCGAGCGCGGCGATTTCCCCAATCATGCGCGGATACGAAATCTTGCGCCTCACATTACGTATTTTCTGTTTCAGATGATCTTGATAGGTTTCGAGTTTGATCTCGCGCCTTCGCGTTATGTATTGCTCAACTGTCGGAGTGCGTCTACGCTTCGCCAGTATGCCTTCTTGAGCTTTCAGCCAAGTGGCGATCGTGTATGCCCCAGAACCGTATGAAACCGCAAGAATGTTCTCTCCTGGAGTCGCGTGATCCAAGATATCACAAATGGCGATGGGAGTAGACGCCGCATACGTGTTTCCCGTGTCCAATACTCTAAGCCAAGGCTTAACCCTCGGCTCAACGAACTCCGACGTCAGGCGCATCCTCGATTCGACACCTGGATCCTCCAAAGCCTCGATCTTCCCTTGGGACATCGTCTTGCATGCCTTCAGTGGCATGTATCCTGAAGGCTGATGAAATGTGAGATAATCGAAATCCATCAGCTTCATATCCGGATGCCTCGAGAGTAGATGCTCGATCGCCCCGATCACGTGTTTAACGTAGGCTTCAACTGTGGTTCGCCCGAAATGGCTTGGATACGGCATCCCCTCGCGCCTCCAGAAGTCCATAGTTAGGCTTGAGTAAGCTGCAGCGTCCTCAATCGACGCCACAAGGTTGTCCCTCCCGACAACGAATGCGCCGGCACCTGC
>CAYGWT010000173.1:0-1690 GCA_964353625.1 uncultured Candidatus Bathyarchaeia archaeon
GAGGTCATTCGTTCCCTGTTTTCCATAGAGTGTCATGACATCTTGGCTGAGTTCGTCAATGGTCTATCCTGCTCGCTTGTATGCCCAGACCTTGTAGGATGGCGCAGACTCCAGCTCCAGATAGTAGGCTTTGTTGAAGATCTCTTCTGCGATGCGGTTGTTCATCGCCAATGGACTATCAGGAAAGCATTGCGGCAATCTACCGTGGACGCCATACTTCAAGCAAAGGTCTCTTACTTTGAGCTCTATCCTGTTCACGCCGATGAGTTCTTGGATATGGTACATGCACGTACCATTAACGGAACGCTAATATACCTAGCACCCATGCCATTTACAGACAAGGAAAGTGGAAGCAAAATGAACACACAGAAACGACAATTCGGACTTGCTCTGATGCTCTTGACCTCATCAGTGCTAGCCCTCTATCCAACCCTAACGCTCGAGAAACCACACCATGGATCCGCTGTCCTATCGATCAAAGCCGGCGGCCAAGCGTCCCCGGACGCGAAAGCCAAACCAAGCAGCGCCCTACCCAGGACCGCCCTCACACTATACGGAACAGTCGAAGCCGAAGGCAACGGAGCACTCAGACTAGACAACCTTGCTGGCAGCCTACAAATTGGAATCACATACTACACGATAACAAACGGCAAAGGCGAAGTCGACAAAAAAGGCAAGATCGAAATCAACGCCAAGACTACAAGTGACTCAAACAAGAAGCTCGAACTCATCCTCCACGGCGACTCAAAAGGCAAGAATGTAGCCTTCAACTCCAAAGAAAGCAAACTATCCTCCCTCTTCTCGCTCTCCCTCAAAGGACAAGCAACCGTTACTATGCCTCCCACGACAAACACAAGCTCAACAAGAACCGCCACAGAAGCAGTGACTAGTACGTGGCAAATTCCGCTATGGAATTTGGAACAGCGACAGGCTCCAACGCTGACAGCACCTCAAATGTGAAGAGAGCAAGCCCCTTCCACCTTTCCCACCTTTTTCTGTCCCACGCTTGGCCGGCGACGCGGTCTTCGCCGGAGTGAATTGCCAAAGGTGTTAAGGCCATCAAACGTGCCACTCACTATACATGCTCGCGTCATGGGAAATCAAGTTCAAGCCTGAGACTCAAGCCATCCGGAAGATGACGAAGGAGTTCGCTGAGAAGGAGATCGCTCCGATAGCTGATCGGATCGACCGCGAGAACAAGTATCCGATGGATCTCTTCGAGAAGATGGCGGAGCAGGGGCTGTTCGGCATGTGCACCCCGCCAGAATACGGAGGATCCGGCCTAGACCTGTTATCGTCAGCAGTCGTGGGAGAAGAGATTGCAAAAGTGAGTCTGTCCGCGTCCTTAATGATCGATATTCAAACCGCGGTCACCGCGGCGCCAATCGCGAAATTCGGCAACGAGAAGCAGAAGAACACGTACCTACCCGGCTTGGCGGCGGGTAAACGAATTGGGGCATTCTGCCTCACCGAGCCAGTTGCAGGCTCGGATGCCGCCTCAATAGAAACAAAAGCCGTCAGAGAGGGGGATGACTATGTTCTGAATGGCACGAAGACCTTCATCTCTCAGGGAGAAGTCGCTGACATCGCGCTCGTCTTCGCGAAAACTCAGGCTTCATCTGGAAAAGAGAGTGGAGAGATTACAGCGTTTCTGGTCGATAAGAAGGTGTCACCGTTCAGGGTCGGCTCG
>CAYGWT010000174.1:0-1618 GCA_964353625.1 uncultured Candidatus Bathyarchaeia archaeon
TCGGAGAGACTCGGCCTATTCTTTGTAGCATTGTTTCTATCTGGCCTGATATTTCCCTGCCAGACAGCCTTTGCAGCTGATGTCGTATCGAGCTGGGGAGGTGGGATTGAAGTTACAGTTGATGGTATGTGGAGTGCTCCAGACGAGTGGTGGAACGCTACGCAGATGCAAGCTTATGGACGTGCAGGCTATTTCTGTATTCAGAATGATGATAAGTTTCTTTATGTTCTCATCGACTTCGTCTCGGACGCGAACCTAGATGACAGGGACATGGCCAGGATAAGGCTCGATGTAAAGAACGACAAGTCAGATCGCCCGCAGAACGATGACTTGATGATCCTTGTCGACTGGCTGGAGGGCGCCCCTGTGACTAGGGCTGTGCGTGGTAGTGGAACTGGATGGGTCTTAACGCAGGATGATCTGGGCGTGCGTGTTGCTCTCTCAACCAATTCTCGAAACGATCGCTACTCGAAGGAGCATCACCTAATCTACGAATTCGCCATTCCAAGACATATCTTCGGAGATAGATCCCAAATAGGATTCTCGGCTATGGCTGGAAGCCAGATGGGGACGTCCGACGCCAATTTCATGAACCTTCCAAGAAGACACCATTTCATGAAACCATCTACGTGGGTCACACTTGTATTCGCAACTGAACTTGAAACGCGGGCAATCCCGTGGGGATTGGTAGCCGTAGCGGCGATAATAGTTGCCATTGTCGCAGCCATTGGAATCTACTACTCAAGGAGAAGAGAACGAAAACGAAAGACGAATACAAAAACCACCGTACAACAACCACCAGTGTTGATTGTCCAAGGAGATGGAAGAGAGGGGACTCGATTTGAATAGCCGCCTGTTTGCCGTTCTCTTGGTGATCGTGGTTATGAGCCCGATGTGTGCTGCTGCATTGGTACCGCTTGACACGGCGTATTGTGGTGACGCTGTGTGTGCACCCCACGCCACAATAGAGAGTGTTGGATCCGTGAACCCGTATGTTTTGAAAGGCGTTCCATTTGAGATCTCCGTCGAGGCAGAAGTCACCGCCTCAGAATATGCTACCTATGGGTTCTACATTCAGTATGCAGCAGCAGGGAAGTATGCCTCTTGGCCCATCACAGGGGGGTATATGTCCAGTATACTGTATGGGTCCGGGTGGTTTGCGCAAACCGGCGCGGGTTATGGATCGATGTACTATTGCCCTACATCAAAGAAAGTCACGGTCACGTTAGATGAACTCGGCCGCGTACCGCTTCATCTAGTCGTCTTTCATATGTCCAGTATAGACTGGAACAAGGACGGTGGTTGGCATGAGTCCGTCTATGGTTCAACTCTTGGCAAACCCTTACCTCTGGGCAATACTCTGGCTACACGAGACTTTGAAGCTAACGTGGTGTCTTCTCTGCCGGATGTGAAGATCTCGGATGTTCAGTACGTGAAGCCTCCGGATTCGATCACGGAGGGCGAGACTACACCTGTGGTGGTGAAAGTAAGCTACAATCTCCCTGAGGCTATGACGTTACAGTTTGACATTAATGATCTAGCTACGGGCGGAACTGTAGGTTCATGGGATTCAACACAGAAGCTTTCCGGAACAGGCGTTTTCACCTCATCACCCATA
>CAYGWT010000175.1:0-4298 GCA_964353625.1 uncultured Candidatus Bathyarchaeia archaeon
AACTCTCAACAAGTCTGCTTTCGTGATTATTCCCGCTACCTGCCCTCTCTTCACCACTACAACTGCAGAATGATACTGTAGGAGAGTTGAAATCAGAGACAGCGGCGCCTTCTCGTCGATCTGAGGGAACGCCTCAGCCATCACCTTAGACACAGACATACTTGAAAGTTCTCGCAGGCTAATTCCTGATACGATTTGGTCCATGATCACTTTCTCCGCGATACTTCCGACAATATTTCGTCCGTTGAAAACCGGCAGCTGAGAGAATCCGCTTTCCTTCATTATTGCTGCTGCTCTTGAGATAGACTCATCCTCATCTACTCCAACAACCTTCGATTGTAGGAGATCCCTCGCATGCGGTTCCTTCTCCCTCTGCATCTTCTCCAACGTATCAAAGATGGCTTTCGTCTTGAGATAGGATGGCTCAGTCTTCCCGGCCTCTATCTTCGCGATCATTGATTGACTCACGCCGGCAAGCCGTGCAAGATGCTTCTGACTCAGTCCGACGATGCGTCTTCGCTTTGAGATCTCCTCAAGCCTTGGGAGCACGGACTCATCCACCCTCGCAATATTCCTTCTGGAATATGTTGATCAGAACTGTATTAATAGACGCTCTGGCTGTTCTGGCCACGAGGTTTCGGAATGCCGAACATATCCGTCAACGTACTCAACCAGACACCTGTGCAAGATCAACCCATTGAGATATGCGAGAGAAAGGGGTTAGGTCACCCTGACTCGATCTGCGACGCTATGATGGATAGGATTTCAGTGGCTCTCTGTGAAGAGTATCTGAAACGTTTTGGTCGAATCATGCATCACAATACCGACAAAGGGCTTCTGGTCGCCGGAGAGGTCGAGACGAAGCTCGGCGGAGGAAAAGTCGTCAAGCCGATGCTGATGGTATTTGGCGACCGTGCCACGTTTGTTGCAGGCGGAAACAAGGTGCCAGTGGAGGATATCGCGCAGGGAACCGCAAAGAAATGGTTCCAGGAGAATCTGCACATGGTTGACCCGGAAAAACATGTGAAGTACCAAATAGAACTAAAGCGCGGATCGGACGCGCTGACCGACATCTTCAACAGGCAAAGCAAGTACCTTGGAGCCAACGACACATCTGCAGCAGTAGGATTCTGGCCGATGACCACGACGGAGCGCATGGTCCTTGAGACGGAGCGATTCCTGAACTCACCTGATTTCAAGAAGCGACATCCAGAAACGGGCGAAGACGTGAAGATTATGGGCATGAGAAAAAACGGATACCTAGACCTCACGATCGCGATGGCGTTCGTAGACCGTTACGTTGACAGCGAAGCAGGCTATTTCAAGCGAAAGGATGAGATCAAACAGGAAGTGCTCGACTTTGTCCGCGCAAGAGCGCAAGTCGACTCAATCAATATCAACTTGAACACGCTAGACGTGCCGGGACGAGGATTGCCCGGGATGTACCTGACGGTGCTTGGAACCTCGGCTGACGGGGCTGACTGCGGCCAAGTCGGGAGAGGAAATCGCGTGAATGGAATAATTCCACTTAACCGCCCGACGTGTTCAGAAGCAGCAGCTGGGAAGAACCCAACTAGCCATGTTGGAAAGATCTACAACCTCCTCACCTATCAGGTAGCTAAACGCATTCAAAGCGAGACAAACGGTGTACGCGAAGCCTATGTCTGGCTCCTAAGCGAGATCGGTCGACCCATCAACGAACCCAAGATTGCCTCGGTCCAGCTGATACTCGATCCTGGAACTACCCTGAAAGAAGTCTCCGACAGCGTTCAAGAGCTCGTCGCTGCCGAACTCTCAAATATTGACAAGTTCAGCGAGGATCTTGCCCACGGGCGCCTCCCAGTCTGCTGAGACATACCCGCTCACTTCCCAACACATAGTGCCTGTTCCCCTACCCTAGCCGGCCACCACGCTGCACCACAGCTTGTAGGGAGCTTTAGACAGGATTGCCCTCAAACCTGAGGGATGAAGCCGCCTCAGCTTTCACGAAGGTCGTGACAGCTCTTGTTCTGGTTCTATTAGTTTCCTACTTGATCTCGATGATCCTTGGTCCACTCATCTTCTACACATCACGCGAGGGGCTTGACGCCGCATCCAATCTGATCACTAAGCTCCCACTAAGCCTGCTCATGATTGCTAACTTCTCGATCCCGATGGGAACCTACGTGGGCATATTCTTCCTCGCGATTTGGCTACTCTACGCCGCCGCATTTGTTTTGGCCTGGATTGATGCCCCGATTTTCCTCATCTCGATCAAGAAAGCCACCCAACGAGCCAACGTAATCGGTTCAAACTACCTCATTGTTCTGCCACAACTGTCCACCATTATGCTCATCGCAATTGTGGTGCTACAAACATTCCAGGAATCTGCAGGAGTCCAGACAGGCAGCATCTCTTTCGAGAACCCAGTGCTCGGTTTCCTGGCTATCTCTTATGCCCCATTCGTGGAAGAGCTCAGCTACAGGATAACAACCCTAGGTCTTCTGGTTGGTCTGTATCTTGTATGGAGGACCCGGCACCAAGAGCAGTACCAAGGAATCAAGGGCACCGTTCACCTTCTAGTCGGTACAATGTGGAAACCGGACAGACCAAAGAAACTGTTAGGGCTCAAGACAATTCAAGACAACGGCTTGAAAGGAATCTCATGGATTGAGTGGCTCATCCTGATTGCGACGTCAGGAGCTTTTGGAGCCGCTCACTATCTATACGGGGGCGGGTGGGAGATCGGCAAGGTTTCCACTGCGATGATATCGGGACTTGCCTTGGGCTACGTCTATTTACGATATGGTGCATATGCGCCTATCTTGCTTCATTGGTACTTCAACTACTATTTTGGAGCCTTTGATCTCGCCTCACAACTGAACATGCCGAGCGCTGACCTGCTTGCTGTTGGTGCAGAATTCCTGAATCTCGGCAGCGGAATCATTCTCACATCAGGTTTGATCGTAGCTTCCGTCGCTAGACTCTGGTCTGCCACGTGGCGCAGGGCCTAGGCTCGATGAAGATCACCAATGACCTTCCGAATATTCATAACGATTCAAACCCTGACAGCCTATCATCGCAGGTGCCGGGAGTGTGTCTCACCACCAAGTTCATGTGCGTTTGTAGGCTTTGCAGCAGGCGGGACGACCCTATCAAGAGCGTATCTGCTGGAGAATCCTTGGCATGAAGACTGACACAAGCGCGACAAAACTCGATACTGAGAGAAACGCCGGACATGATGAGATGAGGCTGCCTCCTAGGTATGAGCAGTCCACGCTTGAGGCGTCTTGGCAGAAGAACTGGGAGCAGACTGGCATCTACAACTATGACGCAAGCGACCGTTCGAGACCAACCTACTCGATTGACACACCTCCTCCTTACCCAAGCGGGGAATTTCACATGGGAAACGCGCTCAACTGGTGCTATTTCGACTTCGTTGCCCGCTACAAACGAATGCGCGGATACAACGTCCATTTCCCTCAGGGGTGGGATTGCCATGGGCTTCCAACAGAGGTTAGGGCAGAACGCACCTTCAACATCAAGAAACGAGACATATCGGTTGACAGATTCCGCGAGATTTGCGTGAAACTGACCACCGAGTATATCGAGAAAATGAAAACCGCGATGCAGTCGATGGGATATTCAATCGACTGGAACCTTGAATACCGAACCATGGATCCCGACTACTATAAGCTGACGCAACTTTCGTTCCTACAACTCCTCAAACGTGGACTCCTCTACAGAGGAGAACATCCAGTGAACTGGTGCCCGAGGTGTGAGACGGCAATCGCGGAGGCAGAGGTTGAATATGCAGAAAGCAAAGGTACCCTCCTCGACATCCGTTTCTCCACCCAAAAGGGCGACTTGGTCGTTGCAACCTCACGCCCCGAGTTCATTCCCGCCTGTGTGGCATTGGCAGTGAACCCGACCGACACCCGCTACGCGGGATATGTGGGAGAGGAAGCCTTGGTGCCTCTTGTGGATCGCAGAATTCCCATCCTCAAGGATGAGCTCGTCGACGCCAGTTTCGGCAGTGGCGTCGTGATGATATGTACGTTTGGCGATAAGACCGATGTCCGCTGGCAACACAAATATGTCCTTCCAGTTGTGAAACTCCTAGACGCGCAAGGACGATTGACGCAAGAAGCTGGAAAATCTGCAGGGCTCACGATCCAAGCAGCAAGGAAAGTAATAGTTGAGGATCTAAAGAATGCTTCAAAGATCAGTGGATCAAAACCAATTGAACGTGAGATAGGCACTTGCTGGAGATGCCACACTCCAGTCGAGATCCTGTCAACCCCACAGTGGTTCATGAA
>CAYGWT010000176.1:0-2076 GCA_964353625.1 uncultured Candidatus Bathyarchaeia archaeon
GGGCCTTATCGCATTGTTCGTCATCGTTGACGTGCTCGTATTTCGGATAAGCCTGAAGCTTTTCAGACGAGAAGAAATCATGTCGAGGCTGGCATCTTAGACATAGAATGCCGATCAAGTCCGATGATGGAGAGGTTTTCCGACCAAACGTGATCTGCACGTCTGGCGTTCGCCGTTCTCTGCTACTCATAGAGCGCCGGAGGGGGATGTGTTGCATGACTGGATTTTTCTGACATGAATGTGCTACTTTCCATAACTGGGAGCAATCCTTTTCGTGTGCACTCTTGACAGCGTTTGTGTTGATGAAACAGTTATGCAACACAGCAGATCCTGCAACCATGCCGATCCAGGACTCTGGACCGCGTCTCCTTCAATTGAATGACATGTCGCTCCTGCGACCGCATCTGCATAATTCGTGGGTGTCGGCACCTTTGTGCGGCCATCGTGATTGGAACCGTCGTGCGCCATCACTTGGTTGATTTGTGTGCGCGCCGAGCCACCACTCGGCAGTTCAGGTTGCGACTAACGTTCAATCGCTACACTCCTGCACTGATTCCGTCTGTCGGTTCTACGACTCCCTCATGGCCGCCTGCTGAGCCCTTCAACTACTGATTACGTGTGGCTCTGGCGCGCATTAATAATGAAGGATCGAACTAAACGCACCACGGCTGGGTAAATTCGGAGGCATTTGAGTTGGGAGACGAAGCGGAAGGCGAGGCGCTCAGGGTTAACGAAGAGACCAACAGGAAAGTGGTTTTGGCATATTCGGGCGGGTTGGATACGTCCTGCATACTCAAGTGGCTTATTGACAAGGGCTACGAGGTGATCTGTTACATTGCGGATGTTGGTCAGCAGGAGGACTTTGAGGCTGCAAAGCAAAAGGCCCGAAAACTCGGTGCCAAGAAAGTAGTCGTAAGAGACCTGAGAAAGGAGTTTGTCACCGACTATATTTTTCCCGCAATTCGCGCAAATGCGATCTACGAAAGCAGATACCTTCTTGGCACTTCACTTGCAAGACCCCTTATCGCCAAATACCAGATAGAAGTGGCTGAGCAGGAAGGAGCAGCTTATGTTGCACACGGCGCCACTGGCAAAGGTAATGACCAGGTGAGATTCGAACTCTCTTACTATGCACTGAAACCGGACATCAAGATAATCTCACCCTGGAAAAACGCCGAGTTCCTAGGGCAATTCAAGGGCAGAGACGACCTCATGGATTATGCCAAGAAAAATGGTATTCCGATTACGCAGACGCACAAGAAGCCCTATTCCGAGGATGATAATCTGATGCATATCAGCCATGAAGCAGGCATACTCGAAGACCCTGCGCATGTGCCCGAAGAAAGTGTATACTCAAGAACCACCTCACCCGCGAAGGCACCGGACAAGATTACCACTATAGTGGTGCACTTCAAAGATGGAACTCCCGTCAAGATAGAGAACAAGAACGACGGTACAGTGAAAACCGACCCACTAGAGCTTTTCCTTTACGCGAACCAACTCGGCTCCGAGAACGGAGTCGGAAGGATAGACATGGTGGAAAACAGATACATCGGGATAAAATCAAGAGGCGTATACGAAACACCCGGCGGCACCATCCTCATGACTGCACATAGAGACATTGAAGCAATAGCAATGGACCGAGAAGTAATGAGACTGAAGGACATGCTCTCCCCCATATACGCCCAGATAGTCTACAATGGATTCTGGTTCTCGCCAGAGATGGATTTCCTTACAGCAGCATTCAACAAGAGCCAAGAATACGTGGACGGCAAGGTCACTCTGCAACTGTACAAGGGCAACGCGCTCACAGTCGGAAGAGAATCGCCCACTTCACTATACGACGAAGACTTAGGCTCCATGCACAAAGCTGGAGGATTCGACCAAACAGACTCGATGGGCTTCATCAAGATAAACGCAATAAGACTGATGGCTCACAAGGCGATACTGGACACAATCAAGAAGAAAGTGAAGTAGCAAGCACAAAGAAGCTAGTGTCCTGTAGCTAACAGACGTAGGATTATGATTTGAGCCACTTACGCGTGCCCATGCCTGAAATCTGGTATGAAGAGAGAT
>CAYGWT010000177.1:0-3883 GCA_964353625.1 uncultured Candidatus Bathyarchaeia archaeon
CCCCATGGCGTTCTCCTTCTATCCAACGGTCTTTCCCTAGGCTGAAGGAAAAGATGCAGACGAAGAGCTTGGGACAGGTGCTCGGTTCGTGGAGGTCTAGTCCCAGCTGCAGCCTAGGATCTGGAACCCAAAGTAAAATGGGGAGACTGACCCAGCGCTCGTGAAAGCCGTGCGCAAAAAAGCCTAGAGATAGAGCGTTCACTAGAATCCGCAATATCCGCCGTATCCGTGATATCCATGACATCCGCCATATTCACCCACCCTAACGGCGGGAGGCTGATAGGCATATGTCTGGGCCGGAGCCTGCTGGAAGTAGTACTGCGGCGGAGGCTGATAGACCTGAGCCGGAGGCTGATAGGTATACATCTGGGCAGGAGGCTGGCAACAGTAGTACTGCGGCGGAGGCTGATAGAAGACCTCTGGAGGCTGGGGAGCTAGACATTGCTCAGCCGTGTAGCATTGCTGGGGCACGTAGACTGTGTATGGAATCGGTGGTCTTGGGACGTAGTAGTACGACATCATGATTCACTTCTACGACAAAGATCGGAGCAGCCCGAATAAACCTTGTGCGTCGTATTCCACTAACCATGACAAATCTCTCCTTGCGGCATTTTGAGTTTCGCAGGAGATTGTACATATCGATTAGGTGAATGGTTTCCTCCCGACTGATTGTGATGCCTTTGAATGTGAGGCCGTGAACGGCTAGGGGATTATCTCACAGCTGTTGTATCGAGGATACTCGAAGTGCTCTAGGCGGATTCTTCCCTTGGCTATTAGAGCCCTGACTTGAGGGAGCGCCTCATGCAAGGAGTCCACCATATTCATGACGGTGCCGCAGACTTGGTTGAATCCTTCGTCCCCCCAGAGCTTGGTAGCGTTCGCATAGAGGCACCGACCGCCACAGATCTGATAGATCTCGCATCCCGTGCAAGGTTTAGACACAAACACAGCGTCTCTCAGACTCTCTGGAGAGATCTCTCGAATGTTGCCCAAGTAGAAGTCCTTCATTCCAGCCATCACTGGGCACGGAGTTATGTTTCCATCCGTTTGAATGTTAAACATGATCCACCCAGCGCCGCAGCGTAGTCGGCTTGATTCGCTCGTTAGGAGAGACTGCATAACCCCCACGAACGGGTAAAGTCTCAAGACTTCTCCATTCTCCTCCATGTGCTCTACCCAGGCGCGAACAAGTTTCCTCAATCGGGGATTGTAACTTCCATTGACCCATTCCGCAAATCGACGTTTTGGGAAGTCGTTTTGCCAAAACAATGCGTCAAGTTGCCAGTGAACTGACGATACAGGAAATTCGCTGCTTTGTATCAAAGCTAGGACTTGACGGTCGATTTCCGTTTCCTCCGCCACTGTCATCCTGGCGACTATCTCACCTTTGAAACCGTTCTCGCGAATTGCCAAGACATTCTCTGCGAGACTGAGGTAGATTCCTTTCCCCCTGTAGTAGTCAGTCAAGGCTTCGTCACCATCAACTGAGACGAGAATTGCATCAAACTTGTTCACGTACTCAGGTTCGAGCTTGCTGAGCAAGAGACCATTGGTCTGGATCACAAATCTGCAAGTCGTCAACTGATTCATGATCTCTCTCAGCTTGTCCATCCGAAGCAACGGTTCACCGCCATAGAATACTATGGCTGGTTCTGGATCTCTCTGCAAGAACTTCCTCAGTGTCTCTGCAGAGTAGGCAATGGAGCTAGGCAGCGAATAGTCGATTGAGAGGCCGTGAAAATCACTGCCGAAATCTTCACAGGCCTTCCCGTAACAGTATCTACATTTCAGGTTGCAATTGCTGGTCAGCGTCACATAGTAGTGCACTTTGAACGTGCCCCAAGCATATTCGATTGGGAAGAGCTTATTACCGAAAAAGCGCGCCTAAAGAAGTACTCGATAGGATATGTCGATAGTCTACGCTATTGACTTTCTGTACTCGATCTACGCAATTGGCGTCTTCGTTTTCATCGCATACTTCGCTCGCAAACTGACTACTCCGAAGTCGAAGCGACGAGCCATGGTCAAGATGGAGAAGACTGAGAAGCGCTATCTCTTGATTGTTATCGCGGTCCTCATCAATGTAATAACAATCTCTCCGCTTATTCCGTCGCAGAGGTGGCGGCTAAGAAGAATCTGCTGGACAACCTACGGGGTTTGATTGGGCGCTATCCCAATCACATTTGGAAGGAAGATTGCCTTCTATTTCCTATGACCAACAGAATTCTGAATGCGGATGAACAGAGAGAACTATGGGAGAAATTCGAAGCAGTGGAAAAAACGATCGGGTTGGATCTCCATCATCGATTCGAAGAATTTGCTGAGAAGCGAGGCAAGAACTTCACGGATATTAGGACTTCTTAGCGGCATTCTTTGTGCCCACCATGCTATTTTGCGACTGAAATTGGATTACGCTCGACTCGAACTCACACCACATCTCGGTGCTTTAAGCAAGCTTCCTGCGATCTTCGCTAGTGAGAGCAACTTATGCATGCTTAGTGAACTTCTCCGGAGTATTGTCAAACTGCTGTTTGCACATCGATGAGCAGAAGTAGTATGTTCTGGCGTTGTATTCAGACTTCCATTTTGCGGTCTTCTCGTCTACCTGCATGCTGCAGACTACGTCTAAAACCATAGGAGAACCTCCTGAGAGTTGTTAACGAAGCTGAAGATCAGCGTTTCTCTTGGCGTTCACAAAGCAGAGCAATATGATCAGCACGAGAGCCGTGGAGTGCAATCAGGAGCGGCTCTCCAGGTCATTAGCACGTGTTTTGATGAACTCCGCGACCTTCTCTTCACTGTACTTTCTCTCTTCCTGCTGCCTCTTCAGATGCTCGTTGATCATAGTCATAAGCTCGTCCATCTTGACTGGCTTGACTATGTACCCATCCGCGCCCCTGTTCACAGCTTCTACGGCGTTTTCCAATGATGGATAACCTGTGATTATTATCTTGACCATCTTCGGGGTAGTCTGCTTCATTCCAGTCAGGAGTTCCACGCCATCCATATCTGGAAGGCGTATGTCAACCAAGGCAGCTTGTAAAATGCCATCTCCGACTTCGTAATTGCTGCTTGCCCATTTTCGGCGGTGTCGACAAGCTATCCTTTTTCCTGCAGTACGGTTGAGAGGGATCTTCGGATTGTCTCGTCATCGTCGATGACGAGGATCCTGGGCGGTTCCTTCTCCCTCATCTCTTCTCCATCTCCTTAGGACTTCGCGTGATTGGAAGTGTTACGGCGAATGTTGATCTTTTCCCAGGCTGGCTTTCGAAGCTGATTGAACCTTTGGATCTTCGGCCTAGACTCTTGCTTCCCTTCAAGACTCTTCTGCAACTATCGATTTTGGTCTCGTAACTCATGTACTTTTGTCCAGAAATCAAATAAGTGATCTCGTCAGCCTGTCACAGTGGTTAGCCCGCGGTTTTCTTTACGGCAGGCTTGCCTTTGATCACTACATGGTGTACCCTTTCTGCGACCTTGGAAGCGACTGTCCGGGGACTCCCACGATTCTTTCCAAACTGATGACAGTGTCGAATGGAATGAGCCTTCGCACCTTTGGCTGCGCCTAGCTATATCTGATCGATGGAGGACCCATCTCCAGAGGCTGTGTGATGCTATACGCTCCATACCACTAGGTTTTTACCTGAGGCGGCCTTCATAAGCGCAAGAGAAGCGCTCATATCTACGTGGAGATCCACGAGACTTTGAGTTCTTCTTGAAACAGAAGAAAGCCAAAGCAGCGATATCGTGGAAGTCTGAGAGAACCGAATTCTAGTTCGCGTAACTGCTCATAGTCTGACAGAACGTCGGATCGAGTTTTCGGGAATTATCACGGACCTACGGGTTAGTTGCTGAGGCTAAGGAGAAATAGACAATGAGTAGT
>CAYGWT010000178.1:0-15091 GCA_964353625.1 uncultured Candidatus Bathyarchaeia archaeon
GGTCTGAAGCTAGTAGTGAGCTCGGGTGAACGTTCGTGGGCTCCTGAGTGAAAGCATAGCCGCCATTATTTCAGCGGAAGGCGGAAACCGAATTGTGGAAGGTTTCAGCTAGTCGTGGAGATTTCGTAAAGCTATTAGCCTTCAATGTTGATACGAGGGGCGGCGCGAAGGACTGACATACATGAGCCATTCTCACGACAGCAAGCTAACCCGTTTTTGTAGCCTTTATTCCGTAGGACAACATAATTATGTCAGATCCGTATCCGCTTAGAAAACTCTGGCAGAACTTGAAATCTAGAAGGGCCATCTTTGAAGCGCGTCATTGCCTCATTTGCACTTCTTTTAGGGCTCACCTTCGTCACTTTGACCTTGTTCCTCGGAAACACACAAGCTCTTGCCAGAGTGCTTGAGTCGTATTCTGTATTATTTCCTTAGTGACAGTTGGGAGCGACATGGCTGACAAGGAGAAGAAGCGATTCAAGTTAATGTACGGCGTACCGCGTTTCATCGTGCAACTCGCGTCTATCTTATTCTTGAACGGCTTGTTGCTGGCTGAAGTCTACCCTAACCTAAGGCTCCAGCGATACACCGTCCCTCTTCCAATACTGTTGAGCGTAGATGCGCCAACGAATCTTGCCTACGGCAGCTTGGACGTGATCCAAGTAGCCCTTGCAAGCCCAATTGTGCCGTGGCTTGCACTTGCCTTCGTGTTCATCATTGGTGCACTCCTGGGCAGAGCATTCTGCGGTTGGGTCTGCCCGATGGGATTCATTCAAGACATGGTGACGACGGCGAAAGGGACGCTTAACCAAGTCAACGTCCGCACTCACGAGAGCGGAAAACGCCTCAAGTATTTCATTGTGGCAATCGCACTCTTGATCAGCATATCACTAGCAATCTCTCTCTGGTTGGGATTCGGTGACGAATACAAGACGTCCCTGGGCGTCTTTGCAAACGGGCTTCTGATACCCTTGGCGCCCGAAGGCACCCTATTCTCAACGATTCCCCGAGCCCTCCTCTACCTCAAGGTGAATGTGGCCCCAACATTCTTCGCGGTGCTCTCTGTCAATCAGTTCTTAGAGTGGGTCCGATCAATTCCGGCCTTGATCTACGCAGAACTGATTATTCTGCTAGCATTCTTCTATGGCGCGTACAGGGTCCCGCGATTCTGGTGCAGGTACCTGTGTCCTGTGGGCGCCAAGATGGCTCCATTTCAGAAGTACAGCTTCTTGGGTATGAAGAGGGATCCCGTGAAATGCAGCAAATGTCCTCACTGTGAAGCAGCTTGCCCAATGCAGATCAGAATCCTGTCATTACCCTGGGAGAAATTCAATGACCTAGAGTGCATACTATGCGGGGAATGCGCAGATGCATGCCCCCACAACGCGTTAGGCTACAAGTTCCCTTGACTCGACACGGCAGTTAGGACTAGACCGGGTCAAGTACAGGTTGGAGTCTTAATAGCCGAGTCGTCATATCGACTCTCGAACCAGTTTGAGAACGAAGCAGCATATCTCCCTGAGAGATTACTACTCGCGACAGGAAGTCATGCGGGAGCTGGGCCACGAAGGACAAGAGAAGCTGAGGCACGCAACAGTAGCGATAATAGGGTTAGGAGGCCTAGGCGCAGTTGCTGCAGCATACCTCACAATGGCCGGAGTCGGCAGGATACGAGTGGTCGATCAAGACACAGTCGAGACTCACAACCTCCAAAGACAGATCCTGTATGGCGTAGAGGACGTGAGAACACCAAAGGTCGAGGCGGCAGTTCGAAGACTCAAGAGTCTCAACCCTCAAGTTCGCCTTGAGCCGGTTGCCGAAAATGTGCGTGAAGCAAACGTCGACGAAATAGTCGCTGACTGCGACTGTATTGTAGATGGTCTTGACAACATGGCAACTCGATACGTAATCAATCACGCGGCCGTGAAACATTCGATCCCGTACGTTTTCGCGGGTGCAATCGGGATGGAGGGGAACATATCTGTATTCAGGTCGCCAACTACGCCATGTTTGGAATGCATAATGCCAGGCCTCGATGACAAATACTTGCCCACTTGTGAGACGCGAGGTGTGCTAGGCACGACAACCGGAAGCATCGGTGCACTCGAGGCTACCGAGGCGATCAAGTTGCTCGCTGGAATTCAACCTTCACTTGAAGGAAAGCTGCTCATTTGCGATTTTCGAGAGATGGACTTTAGAACGGTAGATATTCAGATCAGAAGTGACTGCAAAGTGTGCCAAGTAGCCCAGCCAATTCAACAACCTGCGAAAGAAAGACTCACATGGCTCTGCGGCAAAGAAACCGTGAATATCAATCCATCGAGGCAACTCAGGATAGACTTCAGGTCCGTTCCAAAGCGCCTCGGCAAGGGAACTCGCATCCACCTAAGGACTCCAATGGCCCTGGTCTTTCAATACGTAGGTCGCGAGATCACGCTTTTTGATCACGGGAGGATGCTGATAAAAGGAGTCAGTTCCGAAAAAGAAGCAATCGAAGTATATCAAAAAATCATGGACAAGGTTGGCAAGAGACCAGGTCGTTACGCTTGACAACTACAGAAATGGTGAGCCGAAGTTTGTCGCGAGGCGCTGACCGGGGGAGAGCAGTATGTTTGATCTCGGGAGGCATCGATTCCCCTGTCGCTCTCTGGTTTATCATCAAGGCCCATATGGTTCCAATCGGCGTTTTCTTCGACAGCTACCCACTTGCTGATCGGAGAGGAAAAGAGATCGCTATTGAGAGCATTGGTAATGTTAGGGCCTACTCGCGTTCTCCGCCAATCAAAACCTACATCATTGGACACTCTCCAGACCTTACGGAAATAGTCAGTTCCTGCCAGCGGAACCTCGCGTGCGTGATATCGAGAAGAATGATGTTTAGAGTCGCAAGCGAGATCGCACGCATAGAAATGGCGGACTGCATAGTTACAGGAGATGTTGTGGGGCAGAAGGCCAGCCAAACGCTGCACAATCTATTCGTGACGGATTCGACATCCCAAGGACTTCCCGTCGTCAGACCTCTTGTCGGAATGAACAAAGACGAGATTGAACGCGTCGCCAAGGCTATCGGAACGTTCGAGCTCTCAATAAGCCCGGGCGTAGCAGCCTGCGGAATCCCAACTCGTAAGCCAAGGACGCATTCTCGACCTGAAGAGATTGCACAGTCTGAGACGCATCTGGAGGTGAACCATATGGTTAGACGCGCGTTGGAGAATGCGGAGATAGTAGAAACCTAGGTCAATGTTCTCCCGCCATCAGCTCAGGCAACAGAGTCTCCGCGATGCTTCGAGCGGCCTGTTCATCCGTGACGTTCCTGATGATCATGCGACCATCATCAACAATCGTGATCTCAGTTGCATCTTTTCGCTTAACAACCATCAGCTGACGAGTCCAAAGAGTGATCTCGCAATTTCCCGCCAACTGGAGAGCGCGCCTAAGCCTAGCCAGATCCACTTTGAGTCTCCTACTTGGAACGGCTTCGTAGGCTGCCTTGTCTGAGCATAACCTAATCATGAACGCCTGTCCACGTTCCATCGGGAGCACTTCCTAACCGTCAGCCTAGTAGTGATCAAACAAAAAGCTGCTGTCTCATTGGATGAAACGGTAGCGCCCATCCTGATCCTTTGTTCAATAGACTTATACGGCAAGAATCGAACTTTCGACTGCCGGGGAAAATGCCGGGGTTGGTCAAATGCATGTGACCACCGAAGGCCGAACGGTTCAGGCGGTGGCCTGCAGAGCCGCAGAATGTGGGTTCGACTCCCACCCCCGGCTCCATCTTGACGCCCCTTCGGAGCGCAAGATGCCCACTTATGTCTCATGGTGAAAGCCTTAAGTTGGCTATATCATGCCTGACAGAATGCGTCTGACAATGTCTTTCGAGCGGGTCCATGTCGGTTTGAAGAACTGGCGCACCCTTCCTCTAGTGGTTCTCATGCTCGCGACCAACTTGGTGCTTTATACACAGTTTGCACAGGTAGCCGCAGCTCAAGAGCAGCCCCCTCAATCCGGGCTCGTAAGGATGAGCTTTCACATGTATCGGTCAGTCTACACCACCTCAAACTCGTCAATACTGATCTACGATGGCGCAGATACGAATCCTCCGACACACCAGACTCCGCAGATTGCTGTGATATCATGTAGCCTCCACCGGAGTGCACAGTTTTGGTTCGCTGATGTCGACGCCTGGGTTGGAGGCGTTTCATGGATCACTCAGCCGCTCGCCGCAGAAATGACGATCCAAGGGAACGCAAGTATGACTGTCTGGATGAGCACGCCTGATCCTGTCCCAATTGCGTCTGGGTACGCATTGGGGCTGACTGAAGCCGATAACATGGGCAATCCAATTGGCAATCAGTTCTACCAGTACAAGTATGATACTGGCAGTGTTCTAAGCCAATCGCCGGCAGAGTATTCTCTGACTTTCGCCGTCAATCGAACCTTCTCAAAAGGGCACATCTTGGCGTTCTTTGTGATTCTAGGCTCAACCGCCAGAGGATGGCACTATCAAGCTTACTTCGATAGCTCCAATATGGATTCGTTCGTTCAGTTGCCGACCGTGAGCTTACCTATTCCGGAGTTCTCAAAACTGGGAACAATAGCTTGCATGACGCTAGTAATGCTTTGTTTCTTCTTCGTTCGGAAGTCACAAAGAACCTCCGATGTCTAGAGTGGGATGGTCGTGGTCATTATAGTGCCTTGGTTATTGTTCGAGAATTCCATTGGAGAGTATGCTGTGAACCTCATGTGTTTGGCGGGCGGGGCAGGATTCGAACCCGCGACTCCAGGCTCCGGAGGCCTGTGCCCTATCCTGGCTAGGCATCGGGAGAAACTGCCCTTTCTATACCCGCCCAAGCCCGCCCGACATTTCAGCCAACAGGGAGCAAGAGCACATTCTTTCTCTCACCTGCAGCTGCAAGCAGATAGTTCCATGAAAGATACTTAAGCTGCGTCATTACGCAATCAGGTAGATCCACATTTCCAGCGTTCCCCCAAATCTATTCAGTAAGTTATGCCCGTAGAATGCCTGCCTATGCACGATAACTTGGCGAAGCTCAAGATGCCACCAACTCTCACAAGATTCCGAGAACAATGCACGCAAGCCCTAGCGTCGTCTATTCAAGAGCTCTATCATCTGGACTTGCCTGACGCAATGCTCGAGGAACCCCCATCACTAGAATTCGGCCAGTTGGCATCATCAGTCCCGTTTGAACTTGGGAAGAGATTTCAAACTCGCCCGATGGAGATAGCGAAGAACATCGCAGATTGTATAGATGTGTCTAGGTTTGATCTTATAGATCGAATTGAACCAGCTGGATCAGGGTACGTTAACTTCCATCTGGACTTCACTAAGGCTGCCCAGGAGATTCTTACGGATTCGATATCCGCAGGAGGACACTATGGGCTGACTACTACGCCGGAACCCAAGAGGATAGTGGTTGAGCATACAAGCGCGAACCCGAGTGGACCGTTGCATTTGGGTCATGCGAGAAACACTATCTTGGGCGATGCGCTGGCCAGGATTTTGAGCGCCAGAGGTAACAAGGTTCAGACAAGGTTCTACATTGACGACGTAGGAAAGCAAGTAGCAATGCTCGCCTACGGTTACTCCCTTCTTGGTGAACCAACGCCCATTGGCAAACCCGACCAGTGGCTGGGCGTCCTTTATGCCTGCGTGAACTGTGCGGTTCAAATTGAAACCCTGAACACTGAGATCTCACGACTCCGCGAGGCCTCAGACCCTAACCAGAAGATACCGGAGCTTTCCGGCGAACTGGACGACTGGACATCCGTCGCGAGAGAGCTTGAGTCAATCGATTCAGCGCTCTTCTACAGGACCGTCGAATCCGTCCGATCAAGAACGGCCCCGATGCGTGAGGTTGAGCAGATCGTCATTCGGTACGAGAAAGGCGACGATAAGACACGAAACATTGTGAGAAAAGTTGCCGAATTATCTCTTAGGGGCATTCGTGCCACTCTTGAACAAATGGAAGTGCGGTTTGATGAGTGGGACTGGGAAAGCGAACTGGTGTGGAGTGGCGAAGTTCGAGATTCGATGAAGCAGTTGGCCTCAAGTCCATTTGCGATCACAGATGGAACATCGCTCGCGCTAAACGTCGACAAGATAGCGAAAGCACACGGACTAGACAAGGCTCTTGGATTCGCTGAGAACTACGAAGTGCCCCAGCTGACACTTGTGAGAAGCGACGGGTCAACGCTCTACGTCACGCGCGATATCGCCTACTCAATCAAGAAGTTTCGTGACGCAGACGTAGTTGTGAATGTAATAGGATCTGAGCAGAAACTGGCTCAGATGCAGCTGAAGCTTGCACTCTACGCGCTCGGCCAGAAGCAGATTGCGGAGAATCTGGTTCACTACGCGTACGGTATTGTCGAGTTGCCGGGTGTCAAGATGTCCAAACGTAGAGCGCGATACATCAGCGTTGATGAAATCATCAGTCAAGCAGTATCGCATGCAGAAGAGAAGATCTCGTCCCGAGAGGAGACTCTCTCCGACAAGGATCGGCGAGAGATCAGTAGGACAGTAGGGTTGGCGGCGATAAAATATGCGATGCTCTCGACATCCAGTACGAAGACTATTACCTTCACTTGGGATCGCGTGTTGAGTCTGGAAAGGAACAGCGCTCCTTTCATCAACTACGCCTACACAAGAGCAGGCGGAATTCTATCCAAAGCCGGCGATGTCCAGGAGGCCCCCGAATACAGCGCTTTGACTGACCCGCTTGAACATCTCCTGATTCTGCAGATAGGGAAGTTCCCAATAATCTTCGCGGAGTCCGCAGATAGGCTGAGGCCCGAACAGATCGCGAGCTACGCCAATGTGCTTGCTGAGAAGTTTCATGAATACTACGAAAAAGTGAACGTGCTTCGCGCAGATACACCAAAACTGAAAGCCTCGAGGCTTATGCTTATTCGCGCGCTCAGAATTGTTCTGGCAAACTCAATGGCCATGCTTGGCATCAGACTCTCTGAAAGGATGTAGTGTGGATGGCATTTCCTAGGATAGAACGGGCGAGAGAAACGGTTAGGCGCCCCGGAATTGGAAAGGAATGATGATTACTTGACTGACCTGAGAAGACTGCTTGCCGTTGATTTTCATCCGAGGAAAAACTCGTACGACTATGCCTTCATGTATCTTCTCGTTATTTCTGCTGTGCTAAGGTTCATTTGGCTAGACAAGCCTACGGGGTTACTGATTTTTGACGAAACGTACTACGTAAATGTGGCGAGGATTATTCTCCGGTTGCCTCAGCAGCCGAATGTTTTTCCAAACGCCGTACCTGGGATTGATTCAGTGAACCAGGAGCATCCGCTCCTGGCGAAGCTTCTAGTCGCTCTTTCAATGAGCATCATAGGAGACAATGGGTGGGGATGGCGACTTCCAAGCGTAGTATTTGGTCTTCTCTCAATCTTCGTACTATACCTCCTTCTCAAGAAGGTCTCAGGAAACCCAATCACCGCTCTATTGGGCACATTTCTGTTCAGTTTCGACACTCTCGTCTTTGTTCATAGTAGGATCGCAACCTTGGACATATTCGTCTTAGGGTTCATGCTGCTCGGGTTCTACTGGTACTTCTCAGGTAGAATGAGCCTCAGCGCTCTCGCGATGGCGTTGGCTACACTCTGCAAGGTATCAGGAATATACGGTGCCGTGACTCTGGGCGTTTTCCACATGGGAAAAACACTTCTCTCAAGAAGCAGGAAAGTCGACTGGCAGAGTCTCGCGGCAGTCTTCGAAAAATATGCCATCGTGTATGTGGGATCTTTCATTGCTCTGATGGCCTTGCTTGACATCTTTTGGGCAGGTTACAAGAACCCATTTGAGCATCTATCACACATCTACACCTACACTTTTGCGCTCCGCGCTCCCGACGTACGTAGCCCGACTGATATCTGGAGCTACCCCTGGGATTGGCTCCTAAATGAAGTGAAAATCCACTATGCGGCCGTGAATGTTACTGTGTATTCGGATGGTAATGTTGCCCGGACATATCCGAGCGTAGATTTCGTCGGAGCCATGAATCCAACGATAGTCTTTCTCACTATTCCAGCCATGTTGTATAACCTGTATCGCTACTATGAGACAAGAAACGAATTTGCGTTGTTCATGCTCGCATGGTTCACAATGACCTACCTTACGTTCATACCGGCCGCATTGATCGCGCATAGGATCATGTACATATTCTATTTCCTCAACGCTGTCCCAGCGGTTGCCGCATCGGTCGCGGGCATGATTGTTGACCAGGCACCGCCAAGAATTATTGTGCTATTCTACATCGCTGCCGTGATTGGAGGCTTCTACGCGCTCTTTCCATTCAAGGTACTACCATGACACTCGCTCGGGTCTACATGGTCGTCAGGCACAGTCTTTGGAGTGGAAAATAGATTCTAGATTAGACTGATTGAACAAGAACTGCAGGATGGAAACCGAGGCTGTCTGTAATCAGTCGCTTTTCTCAACTTTGATGTCTATCGTGGAGACATTCCGCATGTCTCCCCCTTCGCCAAGCGCTTGCGTTCCGATAATGACTTCCCTAACCGACATCTTGCCACCAAAGAATCTCCTTCTCACAACCTCGACGATATCGACTGCGCGGCTAATCGCCCTTCCGCGAGCTTTGATTATCAGAATTTTTGCTCCGCTTTGGAAGTGCATCATAACCGCAGTCGTGTAGGCCATGACAGGCTTCTTTCTGACGAGTATCGTATCAGGGGGGATAGGCTCTCTCGAGGGACTCGGCAATGGGTTTTCTGTCATGCAATGTTCACCTCCGAAACAGAGTCATCCTGGGGCAAAGTGCAAGGGCATACTTTCGAGAAGTTGACGTAAGCCTTACCATACTCACCCTCACGAACTTGGAAGCAAAGGCCCCGGATTGACGCTAGCGAGTAGCTTCCGCAATCATCTCACGCTCACTGCACTAGTCTAGCTGAGCTTATCACATCTGAGTTGGCCTGCTCGGACTATCATGGCGAGACCAGACATCATTCTCCTGAAGACACAGAACCATGAGCAACCCTCTGTGATTCGCACAATAACTGTTCTCGAAAACGCAAATCTCAATCCTATTTAAGCCCAAGAATCTTGACCAACCGCGGTTTTCGCTCCAGCATCCTTTTCCTCCAGTCGTTCCAGACCTCGAAGGAGCTTCTTATGAGAAAGCCCTTGACGACATCCCGCTCTTTTTGACAGATTTCTTTCCAGAAATCTAATGGCGGCAGGCACTCCAAATGACGAACTCACAACTCAATTTGTGGGTTGCACAATCTAGGAGTTACAATCTTGCCATATGACCTTAACGATTGGGACGGACGACCGCCGCTTCGGGCGCGAATAACCGGTACGGTTCACCGTGGTGGATCGTTGAATGACCGACTTGCAGAGGCGATTTTCCGGCTACAAGCTCAAGAGAATAGACTTGCGGGGGCCGCAGCTCGGATGCAGCAGCACGACAAGGAAATGTTCGACAAGTGCGTGCGAGCTCAAATGGGCAAGGACAATGCCCGAGCAGCAATGTATGCTAACGAGTGCGCGCAGATCAGAAAGATGGCCAAAGTCACGCTACAGTGCCAGCTGGCACTTACGCAAGCTGCTCTGAGACTGGAGACTGCTCGCGAGTTCGGGAACATCGCTTCTATGATGGCTCCCGTCGCATCGGTCGTGAAATCAGTACAGGGGCACATCACTGGAATCATCCCTGAAGTGGGATACGAGCTCGCCGAAATAGGAGAAGTGTTGAACAATGCCGTGTGCGACACTGGCGATTCGCTAGGCTCAGACACGGCAATCCAGACTTCAGGTGAGGAATCCCAGAGAATCCTCACAGAAGCCAACACCTTGGCTGAACATAGAATGCAGCAACGTTTCCCAGACCTACCCACGGCACCGAGCCCCATACCTCAGAAGGCAACAGAGCAGGGATTCCAGTAGAAGTACTGAATCTCTCAGGGTGTGGACTCTTGGTCATACTCGTGGAGGATGTTGGAAGGTTCCTAGGTAGGACGATCCAGACTCCCTACAATACCCCCGTGGGTAAGCTGATTGGGGTGGACACAAACATCCGCGACGAAGTGACTCAAGTTAGCGTTGTGCAGGAATCAGGCATCCTAGCGAAGTACCCAGCCATCCAAGTGAAGATAGAGAACGGTTCTGTGGTGCTTACCCCTGCGTGGAAGCACGAGGCTGTAAACCTGCAGCGCGAGTACTTGACTGCATCAAAGCGAATGATCGCACTCAAATCGCTCCTCTCCGACGGTGACATCGATACGGTCGCGTACAGAGAAATGGCTAGCGAATACGAGAGCGCCATACGTGCAATGGAAAGTCGTCGTGCTGCACTTGTTGATTCGCTCAAGGAAAGAACTCTGAAGCTGGAAGACGAAATACGAAGGCTCCAGCTCGCATTGACAGATAACAAGCTGCTTTACTCTTCTGGAGTCGTTGAAGCGATCGCATACAAAGACGCCTTTCAAATCATACACGAGATGATGAACGGGCACCTTGCTGAAAAGAAGGACATTCAAGGAACGATCGAGAGCTTGACGTCTCTGGAACAGGACCACCCAGTGCAAGAACAAGCAGCGCCCCATGGAATTCAGCAAGGGATTCCAGATTTTGTCGTTGTGAAGATCAACGAAGAGATGCCTGCATAGGCAGTGGCACAACTTGTCCATAATCAACAGATTCATTCCGCATATCCATCAGGTTCCGATCAAGGAGCAGATTATGAAAGCTAGGTCTAGACTCGGAATCCAAAAAGAAAGCCTCGAAACCATGGCAATCAAGATCCAGCGGAAAGACCAAGAGCTTTTCGAACGATGCACTGGTGCAGAAGTATCCAATGACTTTGCTCGCGCACGATTATACGCCAACGAATGTGCCCAAGTGAGAAAGATCGCTCACATAGTCCTGAGCAGTCAACTCGCACTTGAGCAGGTGATCTTCAAGCTCGACATGGCACTAGAATTTGGCAAAGTCCTGGCCGACATGAAACCTATCGTCGGCATTGTGGCCGAAACAAAAGGAAGGATCTCAGGAATCGTTCCGCACATAGCGAGCGAACTTGGGGAAATAAACACCATGCTAGAGGACCTCAGCGAGGAAACAGGGCCGGTCCTCGACAACACAGTAGATGTCCAGGCCACCAGTGACGATGCGAAGAAGGTCCTCGAGGAGTCGTCTGCGATTGCACAGGAGCGACTTACTCAAACGTTTCCCAAATTGCCAGAGTTGGCTCTCGAACAGAACAGTGCTCCGCCAGAGTCGTTGTCTGCCACGGGGTGCGAACCAGGAGTGGAGCGACGCCTCTACGAGTACATCAAGACCCACCAAGGAAACCTCCACGTTTCCGAGGCATCACGCATTCTCGACATACCGCCGGAAAAAATAAGGGAGGCCCTCGGCCGTCTAGAGAGCGAGGGAAAAGTACTTGTCAAGTGATGCTCCTCAGAGGAGCCAAAACAGCCTTCAGACGTTCGGAACTTCCTCACCAATTCGCTCCGGGACCGGATCGGGATCTGCCTCTGAAGAGCTCGAGAGCTTGGCAGTGCGCTACGCAAATGAAGCGATCCAATTCGATCGACAAGGCTCGAAAGGAATGGCCGTATCGCGCTACCAGAGAGCATCCGAGGTTCTGCTCAAGCTATGCTCGCTGTATCCTGAGGCGCCCACTAACAAGGTCTACATGGAGCACATTGAGAATTATCGGCGAAGGATAAAGGAACTCAACGACCAGGGCTCCCGCACAGGTCAGAGTCACTCTTCGCAACTGACAGTTGAGCAGACCGAGCATTTCTCTCCGATCCAGAAACCGAATGTTCGATGGAATGATATTGCAGACCTGCGAGACGCTAAGATGGCTGTAGAGGAGTCTGTGATCTACCCGGCCAAGCGTCCTGATCTGTTCCCGCTTGGGTGGCCTAGGGGCATACTGTTCTTTGGTCCTCCAGGCTGTGGCAAGACCCTACTAGCCGCCGCAATTGCGACAGAAATCAACGCCGATTTCTTCTGCATTGACGCCGCGTCAGTCATGGACAAATGGTTAGGTCAGTCCGAGAAGAACGTCGCGAATCTCTTTCAGGACGCAAGACGGGCATCAGCCTCAGGACGACCTGCAATAATTTTCATCGACGAAGTCGACTCTCTCGTCGGAATCAGGACCGACGAAGTCGGCGGAGAAGTCCGCACAAGAAATCAATTCCTGAAAGAGATGGATGGCATTTCAGACAAGTCCAGCCCTGTGTTTGTGTATGTTGTGGGCGCAACAAACAAGCCATGGGCACTTGACGAGGCGTTTATCCGCCGTTTCCAAAAGCGAATATTCGTTCCGCTACCTAACGGTGAAGCGCGAACCGAGCTCGTCTCCATATACTCAAAAGAGTTGACTCTGAGTGGCGACGTAAGCGTTGACGAACTAGTCAGGATGACGGACGGCTATTCCGCCAGTGACATACACGATATTATGCAGTCTGCGCAAATCAAAGTCGTCCGAGAGCTCTTTCAATCCCAGAAGATTACCGAACGTTCACGACCGAGAGCAATCTCCATGGAAGACATCCGCGAGATCCTACGCAAGCGACGTCCAAGCGTGTCGTCGGATACGCTTCGATTCTACGACAAATGGTACGAAAGATACAAGGCGTTGTGAGATCATGCAAGTGTCAACTGACTCTACCGATCTGAAGATCCTCGCGGAACTAGTGGAGAATGGGAAATCATCGTTTGTCGATATCGGGAAGAAGCTCGATCTTCACCCCAACGTAGTTGCTTACAGAGTCAACAAGCTGGAACGATTAGGCATAATCAAAGACTACACGACAAGGCTCGATCTGGAGAAACTCGGACTCTCAGAACAAATCTTTGTTGCTGCAAATCTACCAGGCAACTTCGAGCGAGAGCAAATCCTAGAAAAGATTGCTTCGATGCCTCAAACCATCCAAGTCGTAAGTTCCCTAGGAGAACCTGAAAGCATCCTATTCTTGGTTGGCAAGAACAAGGCTGATATCGACAAGACTATGTGGAAGCTGAGAAACATGAACGTGAAGATCGCGTACACTGGCTCGATAGTACGCACGTATGACGAGGGAGGCCTATGTAATTTCCTGAAACTTCTCGCAAGAGAATTCGAGGAGTCAAGGGGCCTCTCAAAGCAGCAGCCCGCTTTGGAACAACAATGGGAAGGAGGGAAAGAGAATGTTTAATGAAAAAAATTCGATGATGGGCAAATTCAAGGAAGCAATTCATCCCACGCCAATTCGTAGACGCATCATGGATGCGCTTTTGAAGCTGAAGATGCAGCTTTCACGGCTGGACAGAACGGCTCAGAAGATGCAACAGCGTGACGCTACTCTGTACAACAAGTGTGTAACGGCGGTACAGCAAAAGAACACTGAACTTGCTTCGATATATGCTAGCGAATGCGCGGAAATCCGCAAGATCGCGAAGGTCATCCTACACAGCCAACTCGCGTTGGAGCAGGTGGCTCTAAGACTAGATCTAGTTCTCCAATTCGGCGAAGTCGCACAGACCATGAAACCCGTTGCTGCCATCGTCAAGACCATCAAGACCCAGCTGCAAGGTATACTCCCAGAAGTATCCATGGAGCTTGCATCAGTGAACGAATCGCTCGAAGAGCTAGCGTCACAAGTTGGCGACACTGCAGGAGAATCATTTGCCATACCGGTTTCCGGAGAAGATTCGCAGAAGATCCTGAGTGAAGCAAACGTCGTTGCAGAGCAGAAGATGCGTGAACGCTTCCCAGACCTGCCCCCTGTTCCCCTGCAAGAAGCAAGAATCCAGTGAGCTTCAGCCGCTCCTGGATTCGCGCTCCCTTTTTTTCGCTATTTTTCGAAAGCCATATAACCTATTCGTCCACGCTGGCCCATATTGTGCGGTCAGATGAAGAATTTCTCTAGAACTCTTACGTTGTCAACTAGGGAAAAATATCAACTCATAGATCTCACAGAAGAAATCGAGGAAATTGTATCAGAGTCTAGAGTTGCGGAAGGTCTATGTCTGGTGCATGCAAAGCACGCGACCGCAGCGATAATCTGCAACGAAAACGAAACCGGATTGATACATGACCTCTTGAAAAAGGTCAAAGAGCTCTTTCCTCCAGGTGCCGGGTATATGCACGACCGGATCGATGATAACGCATCTGGCCACATAGCTTCAGCGTTGATTGGGGCATCCTGCACATTCCCGATTGGCAACAGCCGGCTCGTTCGCGGCACCTGGCAGAACATATTCCTGCTCGAACTGGACGGCCCACGTTCTAGACGCGACGTAACCATTCGCGTTATGGGTGAATGAGCAGGGATTAAGCCCACAGCCCAACTCACCAGCAAACGACGCTCCCACGGGCTCGCCGATCCTAGCGCGTCTTCTTCCGACGTCGCAATACAACTGGATCTGAGTAGAAGTTATAGCACCGATATCACGACTTTTGCATATCGCTTAAAGGTAGCCTCCCTCTCAGTCGCGGTCCGTGTCAGATAGCCTGAGAACTCTGCAGGCCAGTAGCACATGAAGTGTGAAAGAATTGTCGAGTGAGGGCGAGGAGCATGCACTCAAACGTGAGGTCGGATGGTACGGCTCCTTTGCAATGGGCTATGCTGATGTTGGAGCGGACCTCTACGTTGCAATTGGGTTAGTGGCCTTCTATGCCGCAGGTGCCTCACCGATTGCCTTTGCCATCGCGTCGATAACATATGTTTGCACTGGCCTCGCTTATGCAGAACTAGCGACGGCTTATCCATACGCCGGCGGAGCTCAAGTCTACTCGATGAAAGCCTTCAACGACATTATCGGATTCATTGCTGGTTGGGCCGTCATGCTTGACTATACTGTTAACATTGCCTTGTTCTCCCTTGCAAGTGCCGGATATTTGAGCTTCTTTTTCCCATCACTTCACGGATATTGGATCCTGGCAATTCTGGGACTCGACATCAGGATTTCGTACATTGGTTTCGTTGCGTTCGCAATGGTGCTCGGGCTTCTTCTTCTCAACTCTGTAGGAATAAGGGAGTCCTCTGCCCTCAACGAACTGCTCGTATCCCTTGACATTGGCGT
>CAYGWT010000179.1:0-2700 GCA_964353625.1 uncultured Candidatus Bathyarchaeia archaeon
CCTCTGAAGCAGAGTGTCGGTAGGCTTCTGTTCTCCGAGAGGTTTTGGCGTAGTGATCTGTAGGCTGCAAGAGGAGACGATACTGACGACGAAGAGCCAAGAGCTCGTGCTCGATCTTTGATTGGAAGAACAAAGACTGCCGACAACAGGGCCAACAAGAAAGCCGCATAGAAGGGAAACGTTAGCCCGAAGGTCTGTGCAATTAGCCCACCTACTGTGGGGCTTGCCAAGTATCCGACGGTTTCGAGTGTCGCCGTGAAGCCCATTCCACTTCCTCTTCGATCAGTTGGCGCCAGATCGGCGGTTAACGCGAAAACAGCCGGGGTCGCCAGAGCTGACCCAACGCCTTCGATTGTCCGCGCGATTGCGAATTGCGTCAGATCCTTGACAAACGCAAGCATGAGTGATGAGACAGCGAATAGTATCATGCCAATCACAATCGTCTTCACTCGGCCTAGACGATCTGCCATGACGCCTGCTGGGATCAGACAGACGATTAATGCCACGTTGTAGAGCGAGTACACGTAGCTGAGAGCTGTAGCATCGATTCCGAGCAGGTTCGCATATTGCGGTAGGATCGGTGTGAACATCCCAAACCCAAGATTAACGATCAAGAGAGCCAGCCCCCAACAGAATAAGGGGGACCTGAATTCTCCCTCTGGCAGCCGAGAAACCCTTCATCTCTTTCGAAGTCTCTTCCGTGGCCATAACAAGAGTGGTGTTCGAGATTTGGGGGGGTATTATGTGGAAGAGTCCCGGAGTCAAGGTTGAGGGTCGTTGTCATCTCGGCCAATCTCGAGTACGAGTCTCGGCCAGTTCTGGTGAAAAAAATCTCAGCGCAGAATCGATAGTGTTCGTCATTCCAGTGCTTGCGGTCGGTCTGCCGCCTGTTTACGTTTCAGGAACTGCTTCCTGATCTTCTCAACTTCTAATGGGAAATCGACACGTCCATTCTCACGTAATGATGCTGCAGTCGCAGTCTTGGTCCCAAGCGTTCTCAGGATCCTTCGTTCCAAGACTTGCGCGACTAAGCCTAGATGTGCGATCAACATCTGGTCTAGAAGTTCCGGTTTTTCCAGTGGATCCTCACCCTCCGAAGGCGCGTGTTTCTTGATCGCTTCGAGGAGGGCCTCACCTGCAATCTTGCCAAGAGTTCCGCTGAATACCTCTGTCACAGAGTCGTGCAAGAGCGCCTGGAATGCATATTCCGCGCTGGAATACGCCCCTCGGGTTGCGGTAGTCATGACTGAGATTTCACCTTTCGATGCAGAGGAGTGAGGCTTAGAAGGACCCAGGAAGGTTCTCACACTCTCCTTGTCCAGTTGGGATGTCAGCATTCTTAAAGATTTACACCAACATGCACATGCCTCCGTAAATTATAAAACAGGACGGATCATGGATGTACATGGTAGGTGTAATGGCATGGGTCGCGGTGCTGGACCGGGCGGCTGGGATTAGACTCAGCTGACGCTCGTCAACGGGCCTCCAGTGAGGCTGCTTGATGAGTTTCGGAGGTTTCATAAGGGAAGGCGTGGAATCTATAGTGAGTGTATTCTGAATGTTGGTCTCGGGGCCGATTGAGAGACTCTCAGCTGAGCAGCGGCTCCGACGTATGGGCAAGTTGATGTATGCCCTTGATGAGACGAACATTCGCATCTTGACGCTGATGCATAAGATTGGTCCCCGAAACCTTCTTGAAATTGCGAGGGTCGCGGGGATGCCACCAACGAGCGTGTACGATCGCGCTCGGAGGCTTGAGGAACAGTTTGGAACTCTCTCAATAGTTAACCTCGATCACTCGAGGCTGGGGCTGCGGAAGTGCATCACACTTGTCGAATCGAATCCAGGTCTGGAGGAGTCCGTGACTGAAGCTCTCGCAATTCCGAACTACTGGAAGACTATCACTAGATGCGAGGGTGGATTCACCCATTACGCACTTCATGCCGTTCCTGAAGGCCACGATCGTGAGTTCGAAAAGTACCTTGACGAGACTCGAGAGAGAGGGCTGGTTCGAAAGTACGAGATAGTGTGGGTATCGGACTACCACTACGGATTTCCGAACTTCCAGCTATACGACCCAGAAGACTGTACGTGGACGTTCGAGTGGGACAGATGGATCAGCTCGATCGAAGACAAGGTCCACCTTAAGCCGATGCACGATTCCTCACGCTACTCAATCGATGCAGATAGGACAGATCTGCTGATTTTGGCGGAACTTGAGAACGACGCTCGAACCAAGTTCTCAGAGATTTCAAAGAGCTTGGGAATCACGCTTCAAGCTGTCAAGTATCGTTACGACAAACGGATTCTCCCACGAGGCCTCATCAAAGACTTCGTGATTAACGTGTGGCCTCACCCACCGGAACTTTCGGACATGTACGAGGTTCTCGTCAGTTTCGAGGATGAGGAAGGCATGAACGCTTTCTTTGGAGCATCCGAGGAGATGTTTCCAGTCTTCCGCACAGTGAAGGTTTTGGGTGAAAAGAAAATAGGCGTGAGGACCTACACCCCACGTAGCGAGACCGGGCGGCTCTTTGAGATGTTTTCAAAGCTGGCGAGATCGGGTCAAGTAAGCGACTATTCTGCAGTAAGAATCAGGCCCGAGGCTCAGTCTCGCCAGTCGATATCCTTTGAACTCTTCGAAAAGGGCGGATGGAAGTATGACTCTAGTCGCCATCTCGCTGTGCTGGATTCAGTCGT
>CAYGWT010000180.1:0-2661 GCA_964353625.1 uncultured Candidatus Bathyarchaeia archaeon
GAAGATGATAAACACTCCAGTGTCATCCATCTCACTACTCTTCAAGAACGGCGTGTACGAAGTAAAGAAGAGATTGCTTGCAGTGAAAAAGAGAAAGAACGACATGTACAGCAGCGGTAGGTGTCTTGTGAACACGCTCCGCATCATTTTTCCGAACGCCTTGATATCCTCCAACCTAGGAATTGTGATGAAGATCATGGTGACAGTTCTGAGTTTCGTCACGAAACTTTCCTGTGTCAGAGCGACGACTTTTCGTTCAAACGGAAAATCGGGTTCTGCAAGGTATTTTGCAGCAAGGATTACCGAGACGCCGGAAAAAAAGGCACAGAGAAGGAAGTACGCTCCGAGTGGCAGATAGTCTGTCCAGAAGATGCCAGGAATTGTCCCAAGAGCTGTTCCTAGCAGGGTCAGGGCCGAGTATCTTGCGAACATCATCGAGAGTTTTTTCTTCGGCGCAGACTCGATCAAGAGAATGCTGACGGCTGGGCTCGATGCGGTGGAGATGCCCGCATAGCACACGTATAGTAGCAGTACTGCGCCGACATTTCTTAGGAAGAACCCTATGACTAGCAGAACCGTGATTCCCAAGTAGCCGTAGATCACGAAGGGTTTACGCTTCTCTTTCCTATCAAGCACCATCCCCCATAGGATCGACGACGGGATCAAGGCTAGACTGTAGGCGGAAACTACGTTGCCGACATCTATGACAGTTCCACCTATGTCGAGAATGTACAGGGGAAGAAGCGTACTGAATCCGCCTATGGCCGCGTTTATCGGAACGAAGATCCACAACCATTTCTGACTGCTCTTTTTTGGAAATGTCAAGGACTCTAGCCTCCAAGTGACTTGCAGCATGTGAATCGTGATGACTGCTGTAGCTGCATCACGAAATGAGGAAGGTTCATTTGAAGTTTGACCACACAATGTAAGGGTGTGACGAGTTCACGAGGTAGTTGTCTTACGCTCATAAACAATGCTGGACGAGTTTTCTCTAGAGTTCCCTAACATGGAAGATGACAGAAGGTATGCAGAACAGACGATTCCTGTACATGATTGCGTTCGTCCTGATCATACTTACGGTAGGATCAATTCTTCTTTGGCAGCCAAATAGCCTTACCCAACCTTCGAAGACAAGCACTAGCGAGCTTTTGAAGACGAGCACTAGCCAGCTTTCGAAGACGACTTTTGATCGCAAACGAGCCTACCAAGATGTCCTCGCACAGGTGGAATTAGGACCACGCATTACTGGCACCGAAGGAAACTGGAAGTGTGCTGAATACATCGCCGAACAACTCAGACAGGCCGGCTGGTCCGTTGAATTCCAGAACTTCACATATCGAGGTACTCAGGCCAGAAACGTGATAGGTCGCGCGAATATTGGAAAAGGCCCCATCATCATTTTAGGCGCACATTATGACACCAGACGTTGGGCCGACCAAGACCCCGCTCACCCACGTAACCTCGTACCAGGCGCGAACGACGGTGCATCCGGCGTGGCAGTCCTGCTCGAACTAGCACGAGTCATCAACGTGGACAAAGTCCACCACGAGATCTGGCTGGCCTTCTTCGATGCCGAAGATAACGGTCAAATCGACGGCTGGGACTGGATCGTCGGATCGACCTACATGGCCAATAACCTGTCAGTTCAGCCTCAAGCCATGATTCTCGTCGATATGGTTGGAGACACTGAGCAGGAATTCTATTTTGAGGGCAATTCGGATCCCTCACTTTCACAGAAGGTGTGGGCGATTGCCGCACAACTCGGATATGGCGACTATTTCATCCCTCGAATGAAATATTCGATGACTGATGATCACATTCCCTTCGTGCAACGCGGGATCCCGTCTATCGACATCATAGACTTTGACTACCCATACTGGCACACAATCGCTGATACTACCGACAAGGTAAGTCCTGTTAGCCTAGAGCGCGTAGGTCAAACGTTGCAGGTATTCTTGGAAACCATGAATGAGTAGGCCTGACAGCGAATGCCATGAATAGTGCGAGCGCTCTCGCAGCAGCCCCTCCTCTCCTGAGCTAGGCGCCTTCTAATCGGAATTGCGGAAAGTCTCGGCTGGCTCGCCGATTTGCTAAGGACGCTCTATTTTCCTCGCGTTTTGGACATAGTCGGCCAGTGTCCAGTTCTTGTTTTCCCTGAACTCTAGGCCGAGTCGGGTGTAGAGACTTTTCGTGATTAGTCTCTTGATCGATTCGGTGCCCCGGCCTAGGATCTCTTGAAGTGCTACGTAGAACGTATCCAGTTTATCGGGTATCTCTTCACGTTTGACATGATAGCGCTCCTCGATACGTTGATAGATCGCCGCCCTTACAATTTTACCGGCAGCCAATAAGCCATAGTCAACCGCATCTAGCAGCGCTTTTCTGGTTAGAGCGGCCGCAGGGGCAGGTCTGGACATCGGCATTGCGAAACACTCACTCATGGTGTGATACCTAAATCAGATAGCATGGATCTGAGTATATTAGCGTACCGTTGAAGGTACATTAACGTACCATTGAGGAAAGGGGAAAACTGGTCACCTCAAGCCAGAATAGAAGTCGGCGTTTCGAGTGACCGTCGCACTGGGTGCGCGGACTTCCTAGCGCGGGCATACATGGTAACATTCAGTCATGAGGTCGGATTTTGGTCCAAAGTATGGAGGC